>JAPLUA010000341.1 GCA_026397855.1 Verrucomicrobiota bacterium
CAATTACCGGCAGGTGCGCCGGCTCCTAGCACAAATGGAGAAGCTCTCCCGCAAAATCATCTTCCAGAGGGCGCCGCATACGAACCGTCGTAAACGACTCAGCGCAAAAGCTTTAGGCACTAACTGAGCGCCATTCCCCCTCCGGGGTGCCGATTGAGGGGGAAATTTGGAAGGGCGATCCCAGCGGGTCCCGATCCCGCGAAAGCGCCGTGCGATGCCAGTCGGGGTGCTGCGCGATCAAGGCGCGCAACCCCCTCAGATCATCGCCCGTGAGCGTGCGGCCCTGCAGGCAGATAGGTTCCAATGCCCCAGAATTTACGCCATCCGAAATCTCGAGTTCGGCTTTATAACGTCCAAACTCCAGCGGCAAGCCGGAGGCTTACGCTGCTGCCTGGTGGCACTTGGAAGATGCGCCCGTTGGTGCCCTACTCGTGCCTCAGCGCTTCAATCGGGTCTAGTTGCGCGGCGGCTTTGGCCGGGTAGAGGCCGAAGATGATGCCGATGGCGCCGGAGATGGAGAAGGCCAGCAGCACCGACCAGGGGGTGACAATGGTCCGCATCGTGGTCAGGTGCGAGACCAGGATCGGGACGATGATGCCGATCACCACGCCGATCAGGCCGCCGCCGACGGACAGGACGACCGTCTCGACCAGGAACTGCATTGTGATGTGGCGCCGCTTGGCGCCGAGGGCGCGGCGGACCCCGATCTCGCGGGTGCGCTCGGTGACGGTGGCCAGCATGATGTTCATGATGCCGATGCCGCCCACCAGGAGGGAGATGGCGGCAATGGAGCCGAGGACGATGTTGAAGATGCGCTTGGTCTGCTCGGCCTGCCGCAGCAGTTGGAGGGGAACAATGGTCTCGTAGTCGGCCTGCCGGTGGAAGTGGCTGAGCAGGGCCTTGATCTGCGGGTCGCCGGCCTCGACGGCTGCCACATCCCGCATCTGCACCGTTAGCTGGTGCAGTTCGACCTTTTCGACTTCGATGCTGCCGGCGGTGCGGCGGATGAGCACGTCGCCGAATCGGGAGCGCGCCGCGCTGAGGGAGATATAGACGTTATTGTCGAGGGGCTCGCCCTCCATCTTGCCTTGCTGGGTCCGCTGGTCGGGCATGTTCTTTTCCCGCACCAGGCCGACGACACGGTAGTAGAAGGAGTTGATCTTGATGGACTGGGTCAGGGGGTCCTGGTAGGGAAACAGCTTCTGGGCCAGGCCCGTGGTGAGGACGCAGACGTTGTTCTGGTTGATTTCGTCGGTCTGCGTCAGGAACCTTCCCCGCACCGTATCGAGCCCCACGATGTGGGTGTAGGAGGGCAGTGTGCCAATGATCTGGCAGGGGACGTTGTTCTGGGCGAAGCGCACGTTTTCCCGGATGATGCGTATGGGCAGCACATGAACCACGCCGGGTATGGTGGATTGGATGCGCGCGCCATCGTCGTAGGTGAGCCCGTACTCCAGCCCGAAGCCGCGCCCCAAACCGGATTGCCTGGCATCGTCGGGCGGCTTGACGCTGCGGATGATGATGTTCTGGCTGCCGAGTTTCTTGATGGCCTGCTGGGCTTCATAGGAGGCGCCCTCGCCAATCGCGAGCATCGCAATCACCGAGCAGACGCCGAAAATGATCCCTAGCATCGTGAGCATCGAGCGGAGCTTGTGCAGCATCAGGCTTTTGATGCCCAGGCGCACGGTGCTGATGAACTGGAAGCTCAGGGGAGTCATGAGCGGAATTCCATCCTGTAGCCGCCGACGTCAGTCGGCGCATTCTGTTGACCCGGGAGATGGCGCCGACTGACGTCGGCGGCTACTGGGGTGAGGAGGAAGTTCATGCGGGCCTTGCGGATGAGGGTCCTTTGGGAGGGTTGATTACCTCGCGCTCGATCAGGCCGTCCTGCATGTGGATCACACGGTGCGCGCGGTTGCCGATTCTCTCATCGTGGGTTACGAGCACGATCGTTTTGCCCTGCGCGTTGAGGGTGTCAATCAGCTCGAGCACCTCCTGTCCCGTGCGCGAGTCGAGGTTGCCGGTCGGCTCGTCGGCCAGCATGAGCAGCGGGTCGTTGACGAGCGATCGGGCGATGGCGACGCGCTGCTGCTGGCCGCCGGAAAGCTGGCTGGGCCGGTGATGCAGGCGGTTGCCCAGGCCCACCGCGTGGGCCAGCTTCACGCAGTGGTCGTGGTAGGCGCGCAGGTCTTTACCCTGGTACAGCAGCGGCACCTGGATGTTCTCGATGACCGTGAGCTGCGCAATGAGGTTGTAGGACTGGAAGATGAACCCGATCCGGCTTCCGCGCGCCTCGGACAGCTCGTCGTCCGGCATCCGGGAAACGTCGGTGCCGCCCAGGTAGTAATGTCCGGCCGTGGGGCGGTCCAGGCACCCGATCAGGTTGAGCATCGTGGACTTGCCCGAGCCGGATGGGCCCATGATGGCCACGTAGGAGCCGGGCTCAACGACGAGGTTGACGCCGCGCAGCGCCCGCACCTCGGCCTCGCCGCCCAGGTCGTAGCGCTTTTCCAAGCCTTCGAGTCGAATGATGGGCTCAACAGATGGCATGGGGCGGCGCAAAGGTCTAGTTCGCGATCGAGGCGGGCGTGTTGGTCCCGCGGTGGCGGGTGACCCACTGGCGCATGGCCGCAAGCTCGGTTTCATTCAGGCTGCCGTCTCCATTGGCGTCGAATTGTTTGAGCATCTCCTTCGAAGGCGCAGGTTGGGCGGCCAGGTCCGGGGTTCCGGGGCGTTCTGGCTTCGAGGCGCGCAGGGGATCGGTCCGCAAAGCGCTTCCTCCGCGATCGGTCACACCGACCGGCAGGCCAACCCGTTGATTTGCGGCTGCGGCCGTGGCCAGCGCGGAGGAGGGCTCGCGACCTGTTTGGTTCGCTGCCGGCTGGCTCTTGTCTTTGCCTGCGATCGCCTTTCCCAACACACGGACGATCTTGTTCGTGGAGCTGGCTGGCAGCACCTCTCCGCCGGCGATGATCGTGCCGCCGAGATCCTTCTCCTGGGTGTCATACGGCGGGGCCAGCAACACCTGGTCGCCGGCCTTGAGCCCGGAACAGATCTCGATGAACTTGGTATTATACATGCCGACGGTGACCAGCACCGGCTCCTGCGGCGCACTGGCGAGGAAAACAACCTGCTTGCCCTTGCGCGTGGTGACGGCCTGGATCGGCACGCTCAGGGTATCCGTGAGGTTGGTGATGATGATCTCGGCCCGGGCCGACAAGCCGGGCTTCATGTCGGGCAGCTTGTCGGTGATAAGGATCTCGGTGGCATAGACCTTGAGGTCGGGATTGCCATAGCGGCTCTGGCTGTCGGGCAGCGGGGCCACCTTGTTGACCTCGCCGCGAAACCGTTGGTCCGGCATGGAATCGAGCACCACGTACGCGGTCTGGCCCAGACTGAGTTGGTTGATGTGGGACTCGTGAATCTTCACGCGCAGTTTCATCTCGGAGACATCCGGCAGCTTGATGATCTCCTGCCGGTTGCGCACGATGGCGCCTTCCTCGATCATGGACTCGCTGCTGAAGTGGCCGCCGCCGGCACCGGCATAAACCACCAGCCCATCCTGGGGCGCGTAGATCTTCGTCGCCTCGAGCTGTTTCCTCTCCCGCGCCAGCTTTTCCTGGCTGAGCTCGAGGGTCCGTTTCTGGGTGTCCACATCAGCCTTGAACTGGGCCATCTTGCGTTCACCCTGGAGCTTGACGCGGTCGAAGTTCTCCTTGGCCTCCTGCAAGGTTGCCTCCAGCGAGCGCTTGCTCTTCGGGTTGTCGAACGTCTCCACCATCCACAAGGCCCGCCGCGCCTGCTCCAGCTTCAGCTTGCTCTGGGAGACCGCCAGCCGGTCCTTGTCCAGGTTCGCCTTGGTTTCGAAGCCTTGCTTGTAAAGCTTCTCGCTCCAATCCTGGCGCTCCTGGGCGATCCCCAGGTTCTCCAGGACGTTGGTAATCTCGATCTCCGCATTGCGCTGGGCCTGCAAGGCCTGGCCTTTGGTGAACTTCTCCAGGTCCGACGCGGCGAACTCGACCTTCAGAGTGGCGGCCTGGACTTCGCTGTCCACCGTGCTCTTCTGGATCTCAAGCTGCTGCTCGGACTGGATAAGGGCGAACTGTGCTTTCTCCACGTTGATCTGCTGCAGGTTGACCGCGTCCACGGAATTGGCGGAATCCAGCTCCACCAGCAGATCGCCTTTCCGGGCGTAGCTCCCCTCGGGCACGATGTAAATGATGCGCGCGGTGCCTTCCACCTCACTGCGGACCTCGACCTCGCTCACCGCTTCCAGCGTGCCGCCTTCGACAACGGAGACCAGGAAGTCGCCGCGTTTCACCTCGCAGGAGCTCAGGGTCTGGGCCGGCGGTCCGGAGGTGGCCAGGAGGATGGCCCACACTGTGATGACGGCTGCGACGAGGAGCAGCGACAGAACCGGCCGACGCCTGGCCCGGGCAATCGTGGAGGAAAGTAGTGTGCGCAAGTTCATGCTCAGTCCTTAAAGAATTGATCCGGCGGAACGACTGGTTGATTTGCCGTCTCGGCCTGGCCGCGCCGCGGCCGGGAGCCGAGGACGGCGTCGGGTAGATGATCCTTCAGCCAGAACTGGGGCGCGTCGGTATCGAGCACCCCCACGTCCAGCAGGAGCTGCAGCCGGGCGACCTGGTACTCGACCAGGGCCGCGGTCACCGCGTTCTCGGAGATGAGCTGCGCGTTCTGGGCGTCCACGAGATCCCGCACCTCGGCCCGCCCGGCCTCGAGGAGCATGGTGATGCTGGTCACCCGGCGCTTGGCCAGCTCGAGCGCGTTGTTCTGGATCAGGTAATTCTGCTGCTTCTGCACCAGCGTGCGCTGCGCCCGGTCAATGCTCTCTTTCAGGTTGTCGAGCGTGAGCGTGAGGCTGCGGAGCTGCGACTCGAACGACACCAGCGTGGCGCGGTAGTTGTTGCGCCGGGGCACCGGGTCAATGGGCAGGTTGAGCTCCATCCCCACCCCGCCCCGGAACTTGCTCGGATCGAACCGGGCGTAGTCGGTGGGCGGCTCCGAGTTCATCGAGGCGTTGGCCAGGAAGTTCAGCTCGGGCTTGAGCTGGTCGGCGGCCACGGAGATCTTGCGCTTGCTGTCCTCGAACTGGTCAATGGCGTTGAGGATCTGGGGCTGGTTTTGCACCGCCAGCCGATAGGCCGCATCCGATTCCAGCATCGCCGGCACCAGGCCTCCCCGCGCAAGCTGGACGAGCGCCTTGTCATCCAGGGAGACCTCTTCGCCGATGGTCAGGCCGAGCCGGATCTTGAACTGGTCGAGCGCGTTCTGGTAAGTGGCCAGTGCGTTGATGTAGCTGTTCTTGGCCGCCAGCTCCTGCTGGCGCGCCTGGTCCACATCCACCAGCTTCTCCCGGTCATTGGCCCGCGCCGCCAGGCGCTTGGTGGATTGCACCCAGCTCTGGTAGTCCTTGTAACGGTTGCGGATCACGTCCTTCTGCGCCAGCAGGCCGAAGTAGTCGTTGACAATCTCCATCGCGAACTGGTCCTGGTAAAAGGCGTAGCCGCGCACGGCATAGACCACGTTGCGTTCGGCCTGCGTCAGGGCTTCAACCGCGGGGTTGTTCCGGCCAAACCCGCGCAGCAGCGGCTGCGTCAGGTCCACCGAGAGCGCGGAGAGAACGGACTGCCTCGGGTTGCCGGTGTAGTAGCGGAGGACGTCGTTGGCCAGGTTGACCCCGAGCTTGCCGCCGGACATGAGCAACTGGCCGACTCCTACGCGGCTATTGGCCGTCATGAATCTCTCGCCGGCGGAATTGCGCTCCCCGATCGCGGTGGAATTGGCGAAGAACTGCGGACTGAATGCGTACTTCTCGCCGGTCAGCGTCAGGGTGGTCAGGTAAAGGCTCTCTTTGGCCGCCTGGTAGCTGCGGCTGTTGGTCACCGCAAGCCCGAGGGCTCCCTCAACGGTCAGCGTCCGGCGGTTGGTCTGGAGGCGGTCGTTGATCAGTTCGGAGGCCGGGATGTCGCGGGGCTTGCGGTGCGAGTAGGGGGTATCAATTGTGAACGCGTTCGTATGGCCGAATACCTGCCCTTCGACCGTATGGATGAGGCCGTAAACTTCCTTGTCCGCCGAGCGGCGATAATACTTCGTCGTGCACCCGGATAAAAGAACAAAGCTCGCCACGGCGCAAAGAAGACCTTGAGCCAAGCCGATACGGGTTAAACCGCGGGGGGTAGCAGACTTGATGTTACTCACCGAACACCACGATAAGACGTTTGCAGGCTGGCGCAGGTTACGGGTATTGGCGGTTCTGCGGGCAACGGCTGTGAAATCCGAAACCCGAAATCCGAAGGCCGAAGGAAGCCCGAAAGCCGAAATCCGAACAGGGGGCGGCAGGACAGCCCTCAGTCGTTGCCCGCGCCACAACCTTCAGCCTTCGGGTTTCGAGTTTCGGATTTCAACCCCCGTCAACCCTCGCACTTGGTGTACTTAATCTCGCGTATGTCGAGCGCGCCGGCTTTCGGGTCGTAGAACGGCTTGCCCTTTCTCACGCCCACGGTACCGTAGCTGCCGGCGGCGGAGAAGAAGCTCCGGAAGTCACCCTTGATGCTGGGTTCGAGATATAAAACCTTTTCCACGGCATCATAGCGGGCGCCGCTCAGGCCGAACAGGAGCGCGTAGGAGGA
>JAPLUA010000443.1 GCA_026397855.1 Verrucomicrobiota bacterium
AGCACCAGCACGGCCACGCCAATGGCCACCGGCCAGAAGCGCGACGACGGCTCTGGTTCGGGGCTTCGCTTGATGCGCAAATCATCCAGCGTGGGTTTGGGTAAACTCATAGGCAACGACCTTGCACAGCAAACCCCTTTCGGCGAGCAGGGTCAATTGCGGAATCAGGGTTGACAGCTTTGGCTCGACATTCCACCCCCGGTAAAGCAACATCGCCGCACACTTGTATGCCTCCTCTATCGAGCATCCCGATCCACTCGCCAGTCCCCTGTCCGCCCACCCCCGGAGCGCCGGCATTCTGCCGGCATACACCTTCCGAACTGGCCAAGCCTGCGACAAAACGGCCTTTCCTGTTCGGACAGTTTAAGCCGGCAGAATGCCGGCGCTCCGTTCTGAGGGCAATCCGTGTCGGGCTGGCCTTGATGCTTCTTGCCTGCGGCGGGGCGGCCGCCGCCCAGGAGGGCCTCCCGGGCACTTCTCTGCTGACGCTGGACGGAGATCTCTCGGCGCGAATGGTGACCGGCATTGACACGTTCTTCGCGCGGGCAACCGAGCAGGCGCCCGCCGGGCGAAAGAAACACTGGCAGCGCAACTTCTCATCCACGCAGGCTTATGAGGCATCCGTCGCAGACAACCGCGAACGGTTACGCCGGATCATCGGCGCAACGGACGCGCGGCTGCCGGGGGTGGCGCTTGAGTTTGTCAGCAGCCCGACCAGCCCGGCACGGGTGGCGGAGACCGATTCCCTGGTTATCAGCGCTGTGCGATGGCCCGTCTTTGACGGGGTCTATGGGGAGGGCCTCCTTCTCGAACCCAAAGCCCCCGCCATTGCACGCATCGTGGCGATTCCCGACGCCGATCAAACGCCGGAGATGCTGGCCGGCCTGGCACCCGGGCTAGCGCCGGAGCAGCAGTTCGCTCGGCGCCTCGCGGAAAACGGCTGCGTGGTCCTCGTGCCCGTCCTGATCAACCGGCAGGATACCTGGTCCGGCAATCCCGCGATCAAACGCGAGACCAACCTGCCCCATCGCGAATGGATCTACCGCCAGGCCTACCCGCTGGGCCGGCATATCATCGGGTATGAAGTGCAGAAGGTGGCCGCGGCGTTGGACTACTTCAACCGCGAACCGCGGTCGCCGGGGGCCAAAAGGCCGGGGATCGGCCTGGCCGGCTACGGTGAGGGCGGGCTGATCGCCTTCTATGCAGCAGCGCTGTGCCCGCAGGCGGATGCAGTGCTCGTGAGCGGCTACTTCGATTCGCGCCAACGCCTCTGGGAGGAGCCGATTTACCGCAACGTGTGGGGCCTGCTGCGGGAGTTCGGCGACGCGGAAATCGCCACCCTCATCTCGCCCCGCGCCCTGGAGCCGCAAGCCGCGCCCGGAAAAATCACCACGCCGGATTACACGTCGGTCGAGGCCGAGATTGAGCGCGCCAGCGCGTTG
Source organism: Verrucomicrobiota bacterium (assembly GCA_026397855.1). GTDB lineage: Bacteria > Verrucomicrobiota > Verrucomicrobiia > Limisphaerales > UBA8199 > JAPLUA01. The sequence continues at coordinate 1,443 of JAPLUA010000443.1, forward strand.
GTCAAAGCCGGAAACCCGAAAGTCTTCGGCCGATTCAAGCTCATCAACGGCACGGAGGGCACGACCGTCGGGCCCGGTTCGGAGCGAGCATTAACAGCTCTCCTGAACGAACTGGGGATACCGGCCGACCGGTTGCGACCTCCCGGCCCCGCACCGGCCGACTCCCGGCGGGGCTTCGACCCGGGTGCCCGCCAGCAGCGCCAGGTCAAGGAACTCCAGGGCTACGCGCAGAGGCAGCTGCGCGAGTCTGAGGGAGCGAGGGCGGAGTTCTTCTGGAACCGGATCCAGGCGGACACGCCGGCCGGCTGGCAGACCGCCTGCGGCCCGTTCCGGCGCTTGCTCCGGGAGGATTTCACCGGCTGGATCACGGCCCCCACCCTCCCTGCCAATCCGCGCACGCGCCGGTGGGACCCTCCCGCCCCCAACACGGCCCCCAATAACGCCGGCACGCCGGACGCACAGGGCACCGACACCAGGAACTGGACGGCCTTCGAGGTGGTGCTCGATGTCTATCCGGATGTGTTCGCCTGGGGCATTCTGCTCCTGCCCAAGGACCTTAAGCCGGGCGAGCGCCGGCCGGTGGTCGTTTGCCAGCACGGCCTGGAGGGAGCCCCCGCCGATGTCATCACCGAAGACCCCCAAAGCGCCGGCTTCCGCTACTACAAGTCCTTTGCCGCCCGCCTCGCCGACCGCGGCTTCATCACGTTCGCGGCGCACAACCCTTACCGCGGCGGAAACACATTCCGCCAGGCCCAGCGCAAGGCAAACCCGCTGGGGCTGTCCCTCTTCTCGGTGATCCAGGCCCAGCACAGCCGCATCCTCGAATGGCTCGGATCCCTGCCGTTCGTGGACTCCAAGCGCATCGGCTTCTACGGCCTCTCCTACGGCGGCGCGGCTGCCATGCGCGTGCCCGCGGCGCTCGACGGCTACGCCCTGTCCATCTGCTCCGCCAGCTTCAACGATTGGACCCGCAAGAATGCCTCCGTGGACGTGGACATCAGCTTCATGTTCAACGGCGAATACGAGATGCCCGATTTCGACATGGGCCGCACTTTCGGCCACGCGGAAATGGCCGCCCTCATCGCCCCCCGCCCCTTCATGGTCGAGCGCGGCCACAGGGACCCGGTGGGCACGGACGAATGGGTCGCCGCCGAATACGCCAAGGTGCGCCGGCTCTACGACCGCCTCGGCATCGGCGACCGGACCGCTATCGAATACTTCAACGGCGGCCACACCATCAACGGCATCGGCTCCTTTGACTTCCTCCACCAGCACCTGAACTGGCCCAAACCCGTCGAGCGCCGCCCGGGTTCCTGAAGCCTCCGCTCCATCGGGATGGCTGCGGGAGCGCGGCATCTGCCTCCCCATGACGAAACTGTCACCCGGGCGTCATGGCCCCGTCACGGCTCCCTGTTGCACTGCTGGACGCCGGGAATGCTCCCGGGCAGGACAAACAACAAACTTAAATATGAAGATCAAATCCATCATCGGTTCGTTAATCACCGTCGGCCTGCTCGCCGGCGGCCTCACCGCTTGCATGACGGAACGGGAAGACGGCAAGGAATGCAAGGAGGCCAAACTTATAACCCAGGCCAAGATCACCAAAGCCGAGGCGGAGAAGATCGCGCTCGATAAAGTCCCGGGCGGCACGATCAAGGAAGGCGGTATCGAGAAGGAGAAGGGCAAACTGCTCTGGTCTTTTGACATCGCCACACCCGGCACCAAAGACATCACCGAAGTGCAGGTGGACGCCATGACCGGCGCCGTCCTGGACATTTCCAAGGAGTCCGTGGCCGACCAGGAAAAGGAGAAGAAGGAAGACTCCAAGAAGAATACCAAGAAGGAAAAGGAAGACGACGACAAGGACGAGAAGAAGTAAGGATTTGCAGGGATGGCACATCCGCCGCCGAGACCCGGCGGCGGCATCCGAAACAGAATCCATTGCTACCATGAACACAACGATAAACGGGGCGGCACTACTTGCGGCTGTAGCGGTGCTGGGTTGCGCGCTGGCGCCGAAAGGCTTTGCCGGTCAACCCACGAAGTGGGAAGAAGTGCCCGAGGCAGTGCGCGCCACGGTCCTGGCCAACGGCGGCAAGGCCGGTTCGGTGGACCTGGAAGGCGAGAAGATCAGGGGCCAGGCCGTCTATGAAGCGGTGGGGAAGGACAAGAACGGCAAAGAGGTGGACCTGGTGATCACCGGGGATGGCAAACTTGCCAGGATGAAATACGACGGTGCCAGCGACCAGGCCCGGGAAGACGCAGCCGCCGCGAAAGCGGCTGCAAACGCATTCCTCACGGTCAAGTTCAGCCACCCCCGGGACATCACCAACCCCTGGCTGCCGCTGTCCTCCCTCAAACAGGACATCCTCGAAGGCAGGGAGGGCGGAAAGGAGCTCCGCATCGAGCGCACCATGAAGCCGGAGATCCGCAAGACCTTCAAGGTGGGCAGGCAGACCGTCGAAGTCCTGGTCATGGAAGACCGCGAATTTGAGAACGGCACACTCGCGGAAATCACTCTGGACTACTTCGCCCAGGCCGATGATGGCACGGTTTATTACCTCGGCGAAGATGTGGACGAATACAAGGGAGGCAAAGTCGCCGGCCATTCCGGCGCGTGGTTGTATGGCAAACAAACCAAGGTCCCCGGCCTCCTCATGCCGGGCCAACCCAGGGTGGGCGACAAGTTCCGATCCGAGGACGTGCCGAAGATCACCACCGAGGACAACGAGATCCTGTCGCTCTCCGAGACGGTGACCGTGCCCGCCGGAACGTATCACGACTGCCTGAAGATCAAAGAGGTGCTGTCCGATGGGGCCATCGAGTATAAATACTACGCCAAGGGCGTGGGCTGCATCCGGGAATTGCCTGAGGGAGGCGACGTGACCCTCAAATCACACGCCTCGAAATGAGAGGGAGCCGCACGATGCCCCGGCAAGTTAAGCATTGGGAAATCACACCCTGCGGTTTAGGCTCTGCCCATGCGTGTGCTGGTCGTTGAAGACGAAAAGAAGA
>JAPLUA010000584.1 GCA_026397855.1 Verrucomicrobiota bacterium
TCATGGACGAGTTCCACTACTACGCCGACCGCGACCGCGGCGTCGCCTGGCAGATACCGCTGCTGACGCTGCCGCAGGCGCGCTACCTCTTGATGTCCGCCACGCTCGGCGACACCACCTTCTTCGAGGAGGCGCTCACACGTTTGAACGGGCGCCCAACGGTCACCGTCGCTTCCAAGGACCGGCCGGTGCCGCTGGACTATGCCTACTCCGAGCTGCCGCTGGCCACCACGCTCGAAAGCCTGGTGGCGCAAGGCAAGGCTCCCGTCTATGTCGTCCACTTCACCCAGCTCGAAGCCGCCCAGAGCGCCCAGGACTTCACCAGCATCAACGTGTGCACCCGCGAGGAGAAGAATGCCATCGGGAGTGCGATTGAGGGTTTCAAGTTTACCAGCCCCTACGGCCCGGAGATCCGCAAGTGGCTCAAGCACGGCATCGCCCTTCACCATGCCGGGCTGTTGCCCAAGTACCGCGTGCTGGTCGAGCAGCTCGCGCAGAAGGGCCTGCTCAAGATCATCTGCGGCACCGACACGCTCGGCGTGGGCATCAATGTGCCGATCCGCACGGTCCTGTTCTCGCGCCTCTGCAAGTACGACGGCCAGAAGACCGGCATCCTGAGCGCGCGCGATTTCCACCAGATCGGTGGGCGCGCGGGGCGCAAGGGCTTCGACGACCGCGGCTGGGTGGTCGCCCAGGCGCCCGAACATACGGTGGAGAACCTCAAGCTCGAAGCGAAGTCCGCCCGGGACGGCAAGAAGGTCGTCAAACGCAAGCCGCCGGAGCGGAACTTCGTGAACTGGGACAAGAACACGTTCACCCGCCTCATCGCCGCTCAGCCCGAGCGCCTGACCTCCCGCTTCCAGGTTACGCACGGGATGCTGCTCAATGTGCTGAGCCGCAAAGGCGACGGCTGCCGCGTCATGCAGCGGCTGATCCGCGACTGCCACGAAACACCCAGGGGCAAGAGGGAGCATACCAAACGCGCGTGGCAACTGTTCCGCTCCCTGGTGGAGCGCAAGATCATCGAGATTCTGCCCCCCGGATTGCAGCCATCCACGGTCGCAGCAGGGTCGAATGCCGGGGACGGCCACACTCCGAAGCTCCGCATCAACGTCGAGCGGCAGGACGACTTCTCCATGGACCAGGTGCTGTCGCTCTACCTGCTCGAAACGCTGCCCCTGGTGGACCCGCAGCAGCCCGACTACCCGCTGGTGCTGCTTACCCTCGTCGAGTCCATCCTCGAAGACCCGGACATCATCCTCCGCAAGCAACTCGACAAGCTCAAGTGCCAGAAGATGGCGGAGATGAAGATGGCCGGGATCGAATACGATGAACGGATCGAGGAGCTGGAGAAGCTGGAGCACCCCAAGCCGAACCGCGAGTTCATCTACTCCACCTTCAACGCCTTTGCCGACAAGCATCCGTGGGTAGGCCAGGAGAACATCCGCCCCAAGTCCATCGCCCGCGAGATGTTCGAGTCCTTCCGCTCCTTCTCCGACTACATCCGGGACTACGAGCTGCAGCGGGCTGAGGGTGTCCTGCTGCGGTACCTGAACAGCGTCTATAAGGTCCTCACCCAGACGGTGCCGGACAGCGCCAAGGACGACGCGGTTCGCGAGATGGAACTCTATCTGGGCACCCTGATTCGCCAGGTGGACTCCAGCCTGCTGGACGAGTGGGAGAAGATGCGCGACCCCGGCTACCAGCGCGCCGAGACCAAGGAAGTGCGCCCGCCCGGCGCCGAGGAGGCCGCCGCCGACGTCACCCGCGACACCAGGGCCTTCACCGCCGCCATCCGCAACCGCATCTTCAGCTTCCTGCGCGGATTGGTGAACGGCGACTTCGACCAGGCGCTGACCCACCTGTCTTCGCCGCAAGACCCCGACGGCCAACCCTGGACCCCTGACCGCCTCCACAAGGCGCTCGTCGCCTACCACGCCGAGCACGAGCGCATCTGCCTGGACCCGGGCGCGCGCAATCTCCGCCATACCTACGTGATCCCCGCAGAAGACAAGCGCACCTGGCGCGTCCAGCAGATGCTGGTGGATCCCGAGGAACACAACGACTGGGTGGCCGAGTTCGAGGTGGACCTGGGCCGCTCGCGGGAGACCGCCGAACCGGTGCTGCGATTGGTAAGATTGGCGAGCTTGGCATGAGGGGGGAATGGCACTTGCTTAAGCTCATTTTCCCTCTGGAAGTGCCCGAAAAGCCCAATGATTCACGCCGGCAAGCGCCTTATGTAAGCGCCATTCGCCTGAGGGGGTTCAGTCTGGAAAGATGCAGCGGATCGGCCGCCGCCCGTGCCGGCGATAAACGGAGAAGTCCTTCCGGTCCACCGTATAAACTACCGAGTCTTCGTACATCTCACTCATTCTGATTTAACTGGCACCCCCACGCCTGGTGAGACATTTTGTCCCACTCCGCTCCCGGATGGGAAGCACAGGTGACATTGATGCTCGAATCCCTCTCGGAGCTGCCACGTCGCCATTACGCGTCTCGTACGTGGAGGGTCCTCGCCTGATCCGTTAGATGGGACAGGGCTTCTTTATGCTGGTGTGGTTCCCATGGGGACCGATCCCCATGGGAACCACGCCAGCATAACGCCGGGGTCACACCGGGACAGCCCCACGACGGCGCGAGGGGGGAGAGGAAGGCCGGAAGCACCGGTGCGCCCGCTGCGCGCTATAGCCATACGGCGGTGGGGACCGGCCGATAGCCGAGACGCAGGCGGAAGCCATTGAGCGCCGACTTACGCCGGCGGCTACGGGTTGGCCACGGAATCGCGCTACTTCTCGCGTATTGCCCTGCCACTTGACCGCTGCAGCCCGCCCACTCCCTTGCGGTGGGGCAAAACCGCGAGAACACCAGCAAAACTTGCCGGTTGACGCCCTGCCCCAGTCTGACAGGATGGGGCCGCAACGAATGAGAGCGAAAAGCAATTCTCCTTCACCCGCGCAGCGCCATCACAAGCCGGCGCGCCAGAAAAGCCACTTCTTATCAGTTTATGAAAGGATACTTTCACCTGTTTGCCATCCTCCCGTTGCTTTTCACCTCCCAATCGGTCTTCGCAGCGGCGGTGGGTTACAGCCCCTATGCATTCGTCGCGGGCACCAATCTCTTCCACAATCCGTTGGGTAGTAGTTACCGACTTAGCTTGCTGTTTGACCCGTCCGTCGTCCCGGCGGGCACCACCGTCTCCCTGTGGAATCCGGCTGCCAACGTCTTTGACACGACCTCCACCTGCTCCGCCGGTGTTTGGTCGCCGGACCTTGAACTCTTACCCGGCACCGGTGCGCGCCTCATAACCAGCGCCCCCTTCACAATTGTCTTTGTAGAGTGATCCTCAATCACGTATCTACTCGGCGACAAGTGTCCTGTATTGTCCACAGGCAACGATGTGTTCCTGTACATCTTGGGCCGCGCACCCAACATCGGTGAGCAATTCACCCGACTGAATGCCACGGACCAATCCTACGTCACCAGCACTTATCGCGCAGGAGGGACTTGGGATATCCTCCCCTCGATGCATGTCGGCGACGCAGCCTTCTTCAACATCGGTCCGGTTGCCGCCCCAGTGGTTCGCCCCCGCCTGAACATCAGTGTCTATAGCCAGACGCTGCTGCGCATCACTTGGGGAACGAATTTCACCGGCTACACCCTGCAGTATGCCACCAATATGCCAGCCTCGGCATGGGTGCCTGCCACCAATGCAGCGGTCGTGGTGGGCGATAGTTTCGCCGTCACGGTTCAGTCCGGCACCCCACGATTCTTCCGTCTTCAGCACTAGCGAACGGGGCAACTGTCTCCCCACTGGCCAGTGGACTGGGGCATTGAGGCGGGAAACCGGCCGATCAGCGGGGGGTGCCGGGTGGGGAGACCAGGCAAGCTGCCCATCGCTTTCGAACTCGCCGGCACATCACCCGCGCAGCGCCAGGCACAAGCCGGCGCGCCAGAAAAGCAACTTCAGCTCCCCAGCAACTCTTTCACCATCGCCTTCTCTTCCTTCAGTTCGTTGACCGTGAGGTCAATCCTGGTGCGGCTGAATTCATTGATGGGCAGACCATGAACGATTTCCAAGTCATGCCCGTTGCTGTGAATCGGGAACGAGCTGATGAGCCCCGGCTCCACGCCGTAGCTGCCATCGGAGCAGATGCAGAGGCTATGCCAATCGCTGGCATGGGTCGGCTTGATCACCGAATACACGCTGTCCACGATGGCCACCGCCGCGCTGGCGGCGCTGGAAGCCCCGCGCGCCTTGAGGATCGCGGCCCCGCGCTGCTGCACTGAGGTGATGAAATCGCCCTTGAGCCAGGCCTCGTCCGTGATGACCTGCGGAACCGGCCGGCCCTTGATCTTTGCGTTGTAGAAATCAGGATACTGCGTGGCGGAATGGTTGCCCCAGACGCAGAGATTGGTGATCGCCGTCACATCCATGCCGGCCTTTTTCGCGAGCTGGGCCTTGGCGCGGTTCTCATCCAGGCGGGTCATGGCGAAGAACCGGTTGCGCGGGATTTCCGGCGCGTTATGCATGGCGATCAGGCAGTTGGTGTTGCAGGGGTTGCCGACCACCAGGACGCGCACGTCGGGCGCGGCGTGCTTCTGCAGCGCGCGGCCCTGGCCGATGAAAATCTTGCCGTTGATGCCCAGCAAATCCTTGCGCTCCATGCCCGCCTTGCGCGGCACGCTGCCGACCAATAGCGCCCAGTTCACGCCGCGGAAGCCCTCGTCAATGTTCGAGGTGGCCACGACGCCTTTGAGCAGCGGGAAGCCGCCGTCCTCCAGCTCCATCACCATGCCCTGCAGCGCGGCCATGCCGGGCTCGATTTCAATCAGGTGCAGAATGACCGGCTGGTCCGGCCCGAACATCGAGCCGGAAGCGATCCGAAACAGCAGGGCATATCCGATTTGGCCGGCAGCGCCGGTCACAGCAACGCGAATAGGTGTATTCATAATGTCTTTTAGTCCGGCCGCAAAATATGGGGATCCCGCCCAGGAGTTGCAAGCGCCAAGAACGAACAATTTTCGCTTCGGCGCCTCCGGAAAACTCAGGGCTTGACGGCCTCGGGGAATGTGGTTGGATGGCATCCATGAAATACAGGTTTTTTGCAATTGCACTCGGAACACTCATTGTGGCGGCCGGCTGCGTCAGCACGGTGAACGATGGCAAGACGGCGGGAGTGCCCTTTGTTAAGGACAAGCTCGAGAACCGCTATGAGCGGCCGGTGGAGCAGACGTATAAAGCATCGGTGGATGTCATGCACCGGCTCGGGACGATCGCCCGCGAAAGCGTGATCAACCCCGGCACCAACGAAGTAAAGACCATCGAAGGCAAGGTCAACGAGCGCAAGGTATGGGTGAGGGTGCAGGCGGTGGATCCAACCATCACGTCCGTCACCGTCCAGGCCCGGACCAGCGCCGGCGGCGCCGATATCCTGCTGACGCATGACATCGCCACGCAGATTGCCCTGAAACTGTCCCAGTAAACCCCAGTCGGGCCCGTTTTCCGGGACCGAGGGAGTTACAGGTCCGTTCTGCGTTCCCGGGTCAGGCCGATATTCTGTTCGTAGGAGCCAAGCTTCACGGCTTGGCTCTTTTCTTTTCCCTTAAGCTCCAGTTTCAGCAGGGCAAGGCGATGCCTCGCCAATTCCGCGGGCGCCAGGTTCGGGGCCTGGTCCACAATTCTCTGGAGCGTTTCGCGCACCGTTTCGTATGCCGCCCCGGAGCGGATCTGCAAATCGGCCAGGAGGTTCAGCCAATGGGCGACGAGCTTCGCCGGCTGGTGCGGCGCCTGGATCAACTGTTCCAGTTGGTCGGCCGCCATATCGAGCCGCCCGTAATGGTCGGCGTAGATGATCGCCAGCTTCTCGCGCGCCTCCCCATCCAGCGGGTGCTGCTCCAGGTGCTTCACGTAGGCCGCCGCCAGTTGCTCCGGATCGGCCTCGACCGGGCGCAGGTGCTGTGAACTGGCAAGCAAACCCACGTTATGGACGCCTTGAGCAAGGACGAATTTCCGGCGGTCGTGCGGCGCAAGCAGCATCTCCGCCGAGCCCAGGTGCGCGATGCGATGCGCCGCGCCCAGGGAGAACTCCGAGTCCGGGTACAAGGCGAGGATCTTTTCGAGGGCGCGCCGGGCCGCCTCGCGGTCCTGACCGGGTTTCAGGTGCCAGTCGGCGAGAGAATAAAGGGCGAAGACAACATTCTGGGGCGCGTGGTTCGGCTGCTCGCAGAAGCGCCGGATGGTGTTCTCGGCGGCGGGCAGATCTTTGAGGTTCTCGGCCTCGACCTGGGCGAGCAGCAGATGGCCCTCGACGTCCGTGGGGAACCGGTCGAGCTGCTTGCGGATTTCGGCGACCGCTTCCAGGTAGCGCCCCTGCTTCTGGCGGGCGAGGGCCACGGAATAGGCCGGGTGCGGGACGGGGGGTTCGGATCCGCCGGTGTAAAGCCCGGCAATGGGGTTCGCGACCAGGGACGCAATGTCGTGCCGCCAGGTGACGATCATGACGACCGCGCAGATCAATACCAGCGAAAGGCCGTGCAGGGCGGCCAATCCTTCCACCATCACGGCAGGAATCGCCACGCGGATGATAAACAGGCCGACTCCCACGGTGATCAGCCACTTGAAGACCGTCCTTACCGGATCCTCGGCCCTTTTGACGGAACGAACCACGACGAAGCCCACCGCCCCCGCAATCAGCGCGAGGGTGATGATTCCGCGAATGATCTCGCCAGCGTGCAACGTCATACTACCTGTTGGACAAGTGCTGCGGCCCGGTGGCACGCGGGAAAAGGACGGCTGGCCGCCGGTAACCGGGCATACCCTCAGTTCTTCTTGCGGATGATCTGGTCCGGATGCCGCGCCCGGCTCAGCGCGGTGTCGTAAGTGATCTGGCACTTGCAATAGAGATCGTAGAGGCAGTTGTCCATTAGCGTCATGCCCTCCTTGCGCCCGGTCTGGATGGTGTTCTCGAGCTGGTGAATCTGGTTCTCGCGGATCAGGTTGCGCACTGCGCCGTTGGCGACAATCAGCTCGTAGGCGAGCACACGGCGAGTGCGGTCCGCGGCCGGCAGAAGTTCCTGCGCCACAATCCCCTGGAGGGCATTGGCCAACTGGAGGACGATCTGGCGCTGGGAGCTGCCCTCGAAGACGCCGACGATGCGCTCGAGCGCGTGCGACACGCTGGGGGAGTGCATCGTAGCCAGCACTAGGTGGCCGGTCTCGGCCGCTGTCAGCGCAGTGGAAATCGCCTCGTAGTCACGCATCTCCCCAACGACAATGACATCCGGATCCTGGCGCAAGACGTGAATCAGCGCGCGGTTGAACGAGCGCACGTCGGTCAACACCTCCTGCTGGACGACGATCGCCCGCTTGTTGGCATGCACGAATTCAATCGGGTCTTCAATGGTGACAATCTTGCAGCGGCGCTCGCTGTTGATGAGGTCCACCATGTAGTTGAGCGTGGTGGTCTTGCCCGCCCCGGTGGGTCCGGTCACCAGGACGAGGCCGTTGGGCCTCCGGGCCAGGTCATCTATCTTTTCCGGCAGGCCAAGATCTTCGCGGGTGGCGATGCGGTCGCCGCAGAACCGGAAGCTCATCTCCGGATGCCCGTTCCGCCGGTAAAATGTGGCCCGGATCCGCCCGGCGGTCCGGTGCAGCAGGGAAATGCACAGCTCCCATTCCTGCTCGAACTTCTTCCGCTGCTGCTCGTTGAGCAGGCTCTCCGCTATGGCGTTGAGGTCCGCCTCGCTGAGCGCATCCTCCTCCGCGAGGATGATCTCACCATTCACCCGGAATGCCGGGGGCACCCCCGCCACGAGGTGCAGGTCGGAGGCGTCAAATTCATTGGCCGCCGCAAGAAATCGGTCGAGGATCTCGTTGGTCATGGGTCAGGTAATCCGTTAACGGTTGAACAGCCGCCGCCACCAGCCCCGCATCCGGGGCCCGATTCCGGCCGAGGAAAGCTCCGCCAATGCGCTGCCCGCATCTTCGCAGCGGGGATTGAGCTGCCGGGCCTGGGTGAACGAGTTGCAGGCCGGGCCAATCAGGCCCAGCGCCTGCTGGCATTTGCCCATCTCCAGCCAGAGCAGGAAATGACCGGCATTCAGCTCAAGGGCCTTTTGCAGCAACTTGAGCGCTAGCGCGAACTGCTCGTGGAAGCACCGAATCCGGGCCGCCAGCCAGGCGACGAACCAGTCCCGCGGCGCGAGCAGGAGAGCTTTCTCAAAACAGAAGTTGGCGCGCGTCTCGGCGCGCGCGAGCAACACATCGCCCCGCGCCAGCCAGATGTAGGGGGTGTCGCCCCGCTCCTCGATCGAGGCGTCGGAAAACGCCAGAGCGCCTTGCAGGTCGCCGCTGCGGCCGAGGGCGACAGCCTTGGCGGCGAGGAGCTCCGGCTCGCGCGGAAACCGCTCCAGGGCCTTGTCGGCCCACAGTTTGGCTTCCCGGTATTCCCCCAGCTCGATGAGCATGCGGACCTGGCTGGCCCAGGCCGTGGCGTTCTGCGGATTGAACTCGAGCACCTTCGAGTAGAGACGGAGCGCCGACTCGAAGTTCCCGTTCTCAAAGGCGGCCCGGGCCTCGGCCAAATAATAGGCCTCGTCCTTGACCAGCGGCTTCGTCTCCAAAGACCGATCTTCGGATTCGTCGCCTAACTCGAGATTGCTGAAACGGCTCATGGCCATTGGCGCCGGCCAAACCAATGTTTGAACGGCCTGCCTATGATTTGTGTTTGCGCGACCATTGCTGTGCGTTGCAGCGTGCCGGATATATTCGCCTCCGGCACGCGGCCACCCCCGCTTATACCAAGACGCGGCCATATGAACCACACCTTTTCCGGCATCACCCACTCGCCTTGAACAGGCATGTGCCGCGCCAGGAGAGATGCCTTGTCGTTCACGAAAACCGCCTCCGGGGTGAAGCGAAGCCGGTCGCCGGGCAGGGCCAGCACCGGATCAATCCCCCAGCCGGATCCAAGATACACCTGGTCTTCCCGGCCCCCCAGGTAACGGTCACCCACGATTTTATACGCCAGCCAATCCCCACGCCGGATCGAGGCAGGCGCTACTCCGCGCTGGACTACGAGAACCCGGTTCCCCATGCGCAGCGGCAGAAACCAGTGGCTTTCGATGAAGCCGACCAGCGGCGAATAGATCAGCCCCCAAACCAACACGAGCGTC
>JAPLUA010000149.1 GCA_026397855.1 Verrucomicrobiota bacterium
CTCGCGATGCTGCTCGGCGGCCTCCGCCATCGCGAGCAGTCCTACAATCTCCAGAGCGCCAACGCCTTTCTCGTGATGATCCTCCCGCTCACCGTGCTCGGCCTCGTCCTGCCGAACTTCACCCGCACCACACCCGGGCCAACGCTCTCCACCTTTCAAATGGTGTTTCTTTCAGTCATGTCCATCGGCATCTACGCTGTTTTTCTGTTTGTCCAGAACCAGCGTCACCGCGACTTCTTTATCGCGCACGAGGAGGCCGACGACGCCGGGGCTGCCGGGGCGGATCACACCTCCGCGCGCCCGACGATCTTCCACGCCGTGATGCTCGGGCTTTACGGCCTGCCGCTGGTCCTGCTGGCCAAACAGATGGCCGCGCCGCTCGACGCCCTGGTGGTCAAGCTCGGAGCGCCGCCCGCGCTCGGCGGGTTTGTCACGGCGGTGCTCGTGCTCACGCCGGAGTCCATCGCCGCGATCCGGGCGGCGCTGGCCAACCGCCTCCAGCGTTCGGTGAACATCCTGCTCGGCTCGGTGCTCGCGTCCATCGGGCTGACCATCCCCCTGGTCATCGCGTTGTCGCTCGGCACCGGGCGGATGCTCGTGCTCGGGCTGGACGCAGCGGACGCCGTGTTGCTCGTGCTCACGCTGGTCACGAGCATGCTCACTTTCTCCCTGCCGCGGACGAACATGCTGTTTGGCTCCGTCCACCTGCTGCTCTTCTTCGCCTACCTCATGCTGATATTCGAGCGTTGAGGGTCCGAGGATTCGGTTGAAACCGCCGGCGGTCTGGCGTTACCATCTGTCCGTGCGACGAACGACCCTTTTCCTCTGCCTGCTTTCCAGCGCCACCTTTGCCGCCCAGCCTGCGCGCATCGCCTTCCTCGGGGACAGCATCACTTATGACGGGCGCTGGCCTGCCCTGGTCGAATCCGCGCTCCGCGCCACCCCGCAATTCGCCGACGCCGACATCGTCAACTTCGGGCTGCCGAGCGAAACCGTTTCCGGCCTTTCTGAGGCCGGACATGCCGATGGAGCATTCCCGCGGCCCTGCCTTCACGAGAGGTTGGACCGGGTGCTGGCCGCGTTCGAGCCCACGCTCGTCCTGGCCTGCTACGGCATGAACGACGGGATCTACCTGCCGCCGGATCAGTCCCGTTTGGAAGCCTTCCAGAATGGCCTGCTCCGCTTGAAGTCCGCCGTTGAAAAGCAGGGAGCCCGCATCATCTTCATCACCCCGCCCTTGCATAAGCCGGCCAAGTCTTTGAATGGCATCAATCAATACGACACCGTGCTCGATGGTTTTGGGGATTGGTTGGTGTCACGACGCGCCACGGGCTGGCAGGTCGTGGACATTCGCCCGGCTCTGAAACAAGCCGTCGCCCAGGCGCAAGCCGCCAACCCGGCCTTCGTTTATGCCGGCGATGGAGTGCATCCGGGCGACGATGGCCACCGCTTCATCGCCGAAGCCGTCGGCAAGGAATTGTGGCCACTGCTGGGCTTGGCCGGCCCCGCTCGTTTCGCAGAAGATCCCGCTTTACAGATTCTGCGCCAGCGGCAAGACCTGCTCAAGCAGGCCTGGTTAACCAAAACGCGCCACCTGCGACCCGGAATCCCTGCCGGACTGCTGCTGGACCAGGCGCGCGAAAAGGCGGCGCCGCTGTTGGCCGATTACCGCGCTGCCATGGTTCGCGCCGGGGCCGACATTCCCGTGAAAACATCCGAGTGGTTTGGATACGAGCGGCTCGACTTCACGGTGAACGGACGCGCCGGACTGGTCGTAAGACCAAAGGCACCCGCGCCAGGCAGCCCGTGGATCTGGCGCACAGAGTTTTTTGGCCACGAGCCGCAGGCCGACATCGCGCTGCTTGGCCGGGGATTCCATGTGGCCTATGTGGACGTGCAAAACCTGTATGGCGCCCCCATCGCCCTGCAGCACATGGACCGTTTTTATGCCCAGGTGACCCGTCTTTACCGGCTCTCGCCCAAACCTCTGCTTGAAGGGTTCAGTCGTGGCGGTCTCTTTGCCTTCAACTGGGCCGCGCTTCACCCCGATCGCGTGGGCGGGCTTTATGTGGACGCGCCCGTCTGCGATTTTAAAAGCTGGCCGGGCGGCAAAGGCATCGGGCCCGGCTCGCCCAGCGATTGGCAGGCGTTGTTGAAAGTTTACGGGTTCACCGAACAACAGGCCCTCGCCTACGATAAGACCCCGGTGGACAACCTCGCGCCGCTTGCCAAGGCGAAGATCCCCATCCTCGCAGTCATTGGGGACGCGGATGAGACCGTGCCTGTCAGCGAGAACATCAATCTTGTGGAAAAGCGCTACCAGGCCCTCGGCGGCGACATTCGCATCATTCACAAACCGGGCGGCAAACACCACCCCCACAGCCTGACCAACCCCGCGCCGATCGTAGATTTCGCCATTCGCGCCACTGCCACTGCGGTCAGCACCATCCCGCCTTCCACCCGGGCTCATTGACCAGGCGGGAAAATGGGGCGACCGGCGGGAGGCGATTTTCGAGCACGACAACGACCGGGATCGGCTGCTGGCCAGGGCTCCGGAGGAGTGTCGAAAGACCGGCAGGCGGATGCACGCCCTACGACCCGCTCCGCGCCCGGTAAAATAGGTAACGGTTGGTGCTCGAGTGCGGATCAACGATGCGCACACGGCCGGTCGGGCTGTTGGTGGTGAGCAGAATCTGCCATTGGTTCGAGCGCAGCGTGCTGCTGTATTCGACCGCGAACGTCTGGCCGACCTGCGAGGTCACGTCGAACGCAAAGATGCCCCCGACCCACGCGGGGTTCGTCAGCAGCAGCGGGCTGTCGGACGCCGTGATGAAGGTTCCGCCCGTATAACCCGTCAGCGGTTGGCCCGCCGGGTTCTGGCCATTCATCACGGTCCACAGAATCGTCCGGTTGATCGGGAGCGCCGAAACCGGCGTGCAAGTCAGCACGGTGTCACCCGCGCTCCAGGCGAGGGAGGTCGGCAGATACTCATAGGGCGCCGAAGCGAAGCAATAGGCCACAGTCAC
>JAPLUA010000528.1 GCA_026397855.1 Verrucomicrobiota bacterium
GTGTGAAATATCCGGGCTAGGGCAACTGAGCAATCAGGGCTTGCGAGGGCGCTCGCCATCCCAGGATTAGGTTTTCAAAAAGGCTCTGAGCCGGGTCAGAGCTTCAGTCCTCAGCGAAGAGATATTCCAAATCCGCCTTGGACAGGCTGCGGGCGAAGCCCTCCTCGCCGAGAACATCGGCGATGGTCTGGGCTTTGCTCTGTTGCAGCTCCCAAATCTTCTCTTCGACCGTGCCGGGCGAGATCAGGCGGTAGGCGTTGACGGTTTGGGTCTGGCCGATGCGGTGGGAGCGATCAATGGCCTGGGCCTCGACCGCCGGGTTCCACCACGGATCGTAGAGGACGACGTAGCTGGCGTTCGTCAGGTTCAGGCCGGTGCCCGCGGCCCGGAGGCTGAGCAGGAAGACCGACGGGTTCTGGTCGTTCTGGAACGTGGTGACCACCTGCTGCCGGTCCTTGGTCTTGCCGGTGAGGATGTGGGTGGGGATCTGGCGCTGGCGGCATTCCTCTTCCTGAAGACGAGGACCTTCTGTCCCTCGGCAATCAGCGGTTCGAGGAGCTCGAACAGCGTCTCTGTCTTGCCGGAGACCGTGTCGCTGCCGACCAGCCTGGGGTGGCAGCAGACCTGTCGCAGCCGGGTGAGCGCGGCCAGCACGTGCATCTTGCTTTTGTTGATGCCCTGCTCGGCGACCGATTTCATGACCTGCTCGCGGCTGCGGCGCAGCTCGGCCAGGTAGAGCTTGCGCTGCTCGTCGCCAAGCTGGCAGTCGCGGCGCTGCTCGATGCGTTCGGGCAGGTCCTTGGCCACATGCCGCTTGAGCCGGCGCAGCAGCAGCGGACGCAGCCTGGCGGAGAGCCGTCGCCGGGCGATCCGCTGCGCGCCCTCGGCATCCTCTCCGCGCGGCTCATAGGTCTCCGTGAATTGATCCTGGTTGCCGAGGTAGCCCGGCTGAATGAAGTCGGCGATGCTCCAGAGGTCGAGCAGGCGGTTTTCGAGAGGAGTGCCGGTCAGCGCCAGGCGATGCTCGGACTTCAACTGCTTCACCGATTGGGTCACCTGCGCGCCCGGGTTCTTGATGAACTGCGCCTCGTCGAGGATGATGGCGCGGAAGGCGAACTTCTGCAGCTCCTCCAGATCGCGCCGCAGCAGGGCGTAGTTGGTCACGATCAGATCGTATTGCGGAATCTGCTTGCGCAGGTTGTGGCGCGCGGCGCCGCTCTCGAGCACCAGCACCTTCAGGTGGGGCGTGAAGCGGCTGGCCTCGCGATGCCAGTTCTGGAGCACCGAGGCGGGGCAGATGACGAGCGCCGGCTTTGGATCCTTCTTGTGCTGTTCCCGGAGCCACGCCAGCCATGCCAGCGTCTGCAGGGTCTTGCCCAGGCCCATGTCGTCGGCGAGAATGCCGCCGAGCCGGAGCCGGGTAAGGTGGCAGAGGAAATCAAAACCATCCTTCTGGTAAGGGCGCATTTCCGCCTGCACGGTGGCGGGCAGATCAATGGCGGGCAGGCCCTTGAAGTTCTTGAGGCGCTCGCGCAGGGCCTTCGCCTGGGCGGAGTCGCCGAAGCGGCCCAGGCATGTCTCGTCCAGGTGAGCCGCCTGTTCGAGCCCGATCCGCTGGGCGACCGGGGCCAGGCCGTCCACGCCCAGGTCAGCCATGGCTTCATGGGCCGATTGCACGGCGGCCGTGTCCAGCTCGACCCATCCGGAGTCGGGGAGCTTGACGAACCGACCGGTGGCAGTCTGGAGCCGCTGCAGGTCGGAGGCGGTCAGCTTGAGCCCTTCCTGCTCCCATTCGGCGGAGACGGCGAGCCAGTCAATGCCGCTGCCTTTGACGACGAGGCGTGGCCGGAGTTGGCGCGGCGCCAGGAACAGCCGGGAGAAGCCGGGGTTGCCCAGGTAATCGGCCTCCTGGGGACGCTCGTCCCAGGCGCGCGCGAGCAGTCCGAGAAACCCTTCGTTCGCGTCGCCGACCCAAAGGCCGGGTTCGGGGGTAAACCAATCCAGCCGGCGCAGCCATTGCGTGGCCGGATCGAGCCGCGGATCGTCCAGGATCTCGGGCTTGCTCGCGGTCGCCCGGGTTTTCATGGTGTCCTGCAACTGCCATTCGTGGCCGTTCCAGATCCACAGGCTCTGGTCGCGCTGGCTCCTGGCGGTGAGCCGCAGGCGCACCGTCTCGTCGAGCAGCTCGAAGACGAACTGCGGCCTGGCGGCGTGGGTCACGCAGAGCTGCTCCCAGTCCACGCCGCGGTTCGAC
Source organism: Verrucomicrobiota bacterium (assembly GCA_026397855.1). Taxonomy (GTDB): domain Bacteria; phylum Verrucomicrobiota; class Verrucomicrobiia; order Limisphaerales; family UBA8199; genus JAPLUA01. The sequence goes on from JAPLUA010000528.1 coordinate 2,255, forward strand.
TGCGTTTTGCGGAGATGCAACAGCAGGCGATGGCTCAGCTTGCGCATCGGGATTGTCGGCCGGCCGGCCCAGAGCTCGAGCACCTCCGGCGGAGGTGGGTTGCGCAGCAGGTAGAACGTCTGCTCCGCCAACGCAAGCGGAGGCTGGCGATTAAAGAATCGCACCTCTTCCAGCGGATAGCTCTTGCCGCCCGGTGCCGCCAGCCGGTGCGTGAACTCCAAACCCTCCCCGCCGTCCTCCAAATGCGGTGTCAGCTCGGCAACCTCCCCATGAAATGCGAGCTTCCTGGTCAATCCATCCGCGTCTTCCAACTCGAGCCTGTGCGTGTGTCCCCATCGGGCCAGCCATTGGAGAAGATCGAGGTCCGAGAGCAGGATTGTTTCGTCGCCGTTCCGGGTCGGGGAGTGGATCTCTGCAAACCACTGGACGAACTCCCAGTCGCCGGGTGGAAATAGCTCCTGCTCGTGCGCCGCGCGCGTTGTCAATTCAATGATCTCAGCCGGCTTCCTGACCTTCTCGCCGGTCCGGGAGCGGAGCAGGTGAAGCTCCACTGCCAGGCGGTGTCGCGCCGGATGATCGGGGTCGGGCTGCGGCCGGCAAACCACCCGCATAAACGCCCGCGGCGGGTCGAAATGCGCCGGCCTGGGCGGGGAAATCCACGCTTCCAGTTGCCGGACGAGCTGCTGCTCCTGGGCCGCCTCCTCCACCTGGGTGAATCGGTCGAGGTTGCCGTAGGGGGCGAGTTCGGTGGGCAGGGATCGCCTGGCGCGGAGAAAGAGAAAGGCCACCTCCTCCAGTCGCGTCTTGCCCTGTGCCGCCAGAAGCCGCGGCCACCATTCCGCGCTCGGGAAATCCTTGCGCGAGAGGGAGAGCTTCTCGAAGTAGTCCTCGAGCAACAGCCACGCTCGCTGGGAATCGGCGCAGACCGCGAAGTTCTTCAGCAGATCCTCGCGCTCGGTAACCGCGGCTGTAGAGTCGGCCAGTTCACGGCGCAGATCGGCCAGCGCCCCATAGGTTCTGGAGAGGACCGAATGATGCGCGTCATACTTGGACGCCTGACTGGGTCGCGAACCGTTCCCGTTTCTCGATAAGACTTTGGCCATCTTCTGAGTACACCCGTTTTTACAGGCTATCATCTGTACACATAAACTGATTATGGTCAATCAGAAATGTGAGGCGGGACCTGAAATCCGAAAACCGAAAACCGAAATCCTAAATCCGAACCAGGACTTCCGTCGGCGGACTGCTGTGCCGCCGGAGCGCGGGGAGTTCGGCTTTCGGCTTTCTAATTTTGGGATCTCGGGCTGCCAGGCGCCCGTGAAGCGGTTGACTGAACAGGCGGCCTGCTAGGCTCCGAGTGGCCGGTGAATGCCCGGATGCAGCTTGAACCGGTTGAGGACCACCTTGGGCTGGTCCAGAACAACCGGTCTGGCGACTCCGCCGTTGAGGCTGATGCTCAGTCCGAGCAGCCCGGTGAATTGCATAAAGTCGGTAACGAGCCCCCCGAAGATGGTGAAGAAGAAAAACGACTTTACCAGGAAGAGCGCGAATATGTAGGAATTGGCGCGATGGAATTGCGGGTCGCCGAACTGGTAATTCTGATAAGTCACCCGCAGGCCCGCCCACAGGAACCAGAGAAATCCCAGCATGCCTGGAAGGCCGAAGGGGATGATGACGGAAAGACCGCCGTTGTGATAGTCGCCGGCCATCATGGTGGTCTCCAGGCCGCTCCCGCCACGGGCAGTGTCCTGGAGCATTGCCAGGTCCCTTGCGCTAAATCCATAGCCCTTGCCGAGGATCAGATACTGCGGCACCTCCTGCAGAACGTCTTTCCACATCTGCAAACGCCATTCGGTTGTCACGGTGGCGCTCAAGCGGGCCATGGGATCAATATTGATCGGCAGGAAGGCGATTGAGCGCTGCACCGCAAATGGCAAGCGGTTCGCGAACGCGATCATCAGCGTTCCTCCGAGCATTCCGACAATGATCAGCATCGGCAGCAGGCGCGTCTGGTAGAGCCGCTCCATGTAGAAAAGCACCACCATAACCATCATGAAGAAAATGAACACCGAGCGGAAGCCCCCCAGGAGGCCGGAAAAGAAAACAGCAGTGAAGAGAACAGCCCGCCAGGGTTTGGACGGCTCGAGGAAGATTCCCCGAAGCCCGTAACGGGACAGCATGGCACCGAAAAGGGCCATCCCCATGAACCCGAAGCCGGTGACGCGAATTGACGCCGATGTTCCGACAACATCAACACCTTGCTGCACCAGGGCGCCGGACTGCAGGAGCGGGAAAATCAGGTAAAGGAAGTTGAACCCCGACGGGAGCAGCAGGGGCAGATCGCCGAAGGCCATGGTGATGGATCCAATGAAAAAGAGCAGGACATAGAGTTCCACCCGCTTTGGCGGGATCTGGCGGCTGATCAGGGCGAAATACCCGA
>JAPLUA010000226.1 GCA_026397855.1 Verrucomicrobiota bacterium
GGCCGACGCAATGCTCAAACACCTGGGCCTCGAGCTGTGTCACGCCCGAGCCAATCGTGATGCGGGCCAGATTCGTGCAGGAAGAGAAAGCCCCCTGTCCCAGGTTAGTGACGCTGTCGGGGATCGTGATGTCTGTCAGGCTTGAGCACTCGCTGAACGCCCATCTCCCGATGCTCCTCATGCCGGTGCCGACGGTGACGTTGGTCAGGCCGGAGCATCCCCGGAACGCCATGCTCCCCATGGCTGTGACGTGGTCCGGAATGCGGATGATCTCCAGGCCGATGCATCCGGAGAACACCAGGTCTCCAAGATTGGTGACGCCGGCGCCGATGGTGACGTTGGTCAGCCCCGCGCAGTCCGCGAAAACGTAGTCCGGGAGGTTGCTGATGCCCCCGGGGATCACGATGCGGCCCAGGCTGGCGCAACTGTTGAACGCCCCGTTCCCAAGGCTGAGAACGCCGTCGGGGATGGCGACGCCGGTCAGGCTGGTGCAGTAGCCGAACGCATTCTCCCCAATGCGGTTCACGCTGCCGCCCATCGTGACGCCGGCCAGGCCGGCGCAGTAAGCAAACACACTATGATCAAGGTTGGTCACTCCCGCACCAATAGTGGCACCAGCCAGCGCGTAGCAGGAATCGAACACATGGACTCCGAGGCTGGTGACACTGTCGGGGATCACGATGTTCGTCAGCTCGAGGCAATGGGCGAACACCCAGTCCCCGATGCGTATCACGCTGCCGGGAATCGCGATGTCCGTCAGCCGCGCCTGGGCAAAGGCTCCATCCCCGAGGCCGTTGACAGGCAGTCCATGAATGGCGTCGGGAACCACCACCGCACTCCCGGGTCCGGTGTAGCCTGTGATGGTGATTGCAGAACCATTCGTCACGTAGGTGAAATCAGCGTAATCTTGGCCATAGGCAACGAGTAACGGGCACAGGATCGGGAGGGCAAACAGGGAAACCAGTGTTCTTTTCATACCAGCAGTTTATTGTTAAACGGCAGCCTCATGCTCGGCTGCTCGCCAGCAGTGTCAGGAAAACACACCTGAAATCAAATCCATTCCCCCCCGCCACGCGGGCAGGTTGCGCATCTCACATTTTTCCGGAGCGCGGACATTCTTGCCCAGTGCCTTTGTTACGTCACAGCGGATAACGGGCATTAGAGCGATTTGTTACATTCCAGGGGTCCCCCACTACCAGTCGGCCCTCTCGAGGCCCTCTATCGGGCTCCAGGCGCGTTTGCGGGGCATTCCAGGCCTTCTTCCCATCCCCCGTTTCAGCCCGTATAACCCTGTCCACCCGTCTTCCGCAGTGAATCCCTCCAACTCCCGGCTGCCGCTTTATAGACTGAAGTAGAAAGTAGCCCCGCAGCCGGGTCTGCTGGTCGCCCAGACCCGGCCACCGTGGGATTGGACCAGGTGCTTAACAATGGCGAGCCCAAGGCCCGTTCCACCCTGCTCGCGGGAGCGGGCTTTATCCACCCGGTAGAAGCGCTCGAAGACACGTTCCAGCGCCTCGGGCGGGATGCCGGGGCCGTCGTCCTGGATAAACACCTCGACCTGGCCTGTGTCCGAGGCGCGGCCGCCCACGGACACGGTGCCGCCAGCGCGGCCGTATTTGATGGCATTGTCCACGATGTTGCCGAGGATCTGCTCCAGGCGGCCGGGATCGGCCCGGACGGGAAGGTCCGCGGCCTGGTTAACCAGTGTCATGCCCTTGGCGGCAGCCCGGCTTTTGAAGTCCTCAAGGACCTCGGCGACGGCCTGGGCAAGGGCCACGGTCTGGATGTTCAGCCTGACACGACCGGTTTCCAGTTCTGAAATGGTGAGCAGGTCTTCGATGAGCAGCCTGAGGCGCTCGGCGTTGCGGTCAATGGTCTGCAGGAACCTGGTTGCGGTTTCGGGGTTGTCCTTGGCACCGTCGAGGAGGGTTTCGGCGTAGCCTTTGATGAGGGAGAGGGGGGTGCGAAGTTCGTGGCTGACGTTGGCGACGAACTCCTGGCGGGCGTTCTCGAGTTGCTTGAGGCGGGTCAAGTCATGGAAGACCAGCACCGTGCCGTGGCGCTTGCCGCCGCCGTTGTATATGGCGGCGGCGTTGATCTGCAGCCAGCGCTCAGTTGGACCAGGAACCTTGATCTCGAAGCCCGACACCTGTTTCTGGGTCTCGAGGGAGTTGACCAGGGCGGCCAGTTCGTGCAGGCGAAGGACTTCAATGACAGTCCAGCCCCGGATGTCAGAGGTGATGCCGAAGAGATCGGCGAAAGCCCGGTTGGCGAGCTGGATGCGGCCGTGCTCGTCCAGCAGGAGCAGGCCCTCGATCATGCTTTCGAAAATGACCTGCTGGTGGTCTTGAAACGCGGGGACGGTTTGAGGCGGCTGGCCTTTCATAACTGTGAGCCGACCGCTTAGGGGGCAGCTTCGACAAAGCGGTAGCCGACGCCCCGGACGGTATCGAGGTGCTTGGCCGCGGGGCCCAGTTTCTCCCGGAGGCGGCGCATGTGGGTATCCACGGTGCGGGTATCCACCATTGTGTTGTACTCCCAGACATCGCGCAGCAGTTGCTCCCGGGATTGGACCCGGCCACAGCGTTTCGCCAGAAGCGCCAGGAGCTTGAACTCGGTGCTCGTCAGCTCGACCGGTTTGCCGCGCCACTGAATGATGTGCCGCGGGGTATCTATCAGCAGGTGGCCGAAGCGCAGGGTGTCGGGCTCGGCCCGGTCAGGCTGGCCGCGCCGCAGAATTTTGTTCACCCGGAGGACCAGCTCGCGCGGGCTGAAAGGTTTCGTGACATAGTCGTCAGCGCCCAGCTCCAGTCCCACGATGCGGTCCACCTCGGCCGCCCTGGCTGTGAGCATGATGATGGGGATGCGCGCGGTGGCGGGGTCGCGCCGCAGGATCTTGCAGACCTCAAGCCCGTCGATTTCGGGCATCATCAGATCCAGCACAATCAGGTCCGGCTGATCCGATCGGGCTTTCTTGAGGGCTGCAGCGCCGTCGGTAGCGGTGATGACAAGGAATCCTGCCTTCTGGAGGTTGAACTCGACCAGCTCAACCGCCTCCGGCTCGTCATCCACTACAAGGATTCTGGATTTCACGCGCTAATGGGTTAACACAACGGCATCGAAACAACAATGGCGGCCGTGTGACAAGCAGGTTACAGTTTGGTGACGCCGGACGCCGCGCCGGGCGGAGGTTCCTGCGGCCCGGTGTGCCGGATGTCGCGGGCTTCGCACAGATAGACCACCTCCTCGGCCACATTCTTGGCGTGATCGGCGATGCGCTCCAGGCTCTTGGAAATGACCATCAGGCTGAGGCAGCGAGTGACAGACCCGGGGTCCTTGATCATCTGGTCGGCCAGTTGCTGGTGGTTCTGCTTGTTCAAAAGATCCACTTTCTTGTCCTCCGGAATCAGCGCCCGCGCGGCAGCGGGATCCTGCCTGACAAAGGCATCGAGGGCGCGCTTGAGCATCTGGGCGGCGAGTGTGGCCATGTGTGGGAGATCCAGGCTCAGCTTCAGGGGAGCATCCTGACACAGCTCCTGCACCCGGCGGGCGATGGTGGTCGTTTCATCGCCCACCCGCTCGAGGTTCTGGGAGACCTTCATGGCCACCGTGATGAGCCGCAGGTCGCTGGCGCGGGAAGCCTGGGGCAGGAGCTTGATCGCCAGATCGTCCACATCCACCTCGAAGCGGTCAATGACCGTATCGTCAGCCTCAATGCGCAGCGCCAGGTCATAGTCGCGCCTGCCTAGCGCTTCGATGACCCTATACACGGCGGACTCGGCGTGGCTGGCCATGGTCAACAGCTGCTCTTTCAAGGCCGCCAGTTGCTGCTCGAACGGTTGCATGAAGCAAGCCTCGAACAAAGAGCCATGCAAGGCAATCCTCAGTTTTCGGTCTCGGATAAACCAAGGCGCTCCTCGGAGCGCCGGGCTTATGTGCAGGGCTTATGTGCCGGGCTCGGTATTGTTGCTGTCCTGACTGGTGTTTATCACCTTCAGATGCTCCGCCCGCTTCACCCATTGCGCGTGGCCATCGGTAAAGTTCATGCAAGTGCCCGTGGCCCCGTGATTATCCTCCGGATCGGGCCAGTTGTTGTGTGTGCTGCCCAGTTGTGCATCAGCCGTGTCGTCGCCATCGAGCATGAGCAGAATCTGCGAGGGGCCGGCCACCGTTCCCAGGGCCAGGCTGTATCGCGTGATCACCTTTGAACTGACGGATTTTTGGGTCTTCTTGATGGATGCGGTTGTTCCATCAGCCAGCTTCAACGCCATGGTGCCGAATATTTCGTAACTGGTGCCGTTGGCCCTCTTGTTCACGGCGTTGTCTGTCAGGTCATAGACATACTCCTGGTTTGAAAAAGGCTTCTTATATACTCTGTCCGCGCGAATGGAGTTAAATGTGGCCGGGCAGATGTAACTCTTGAATGGTCTCACGTAATCCGGGTAGAGCCATGTGAAATCGTCGTCCGATGGGCTTCGGTCAGAGTGCTGAGTGGCTGCGAAACCCGTTTGTGTCCAGGTGGGTGCGGTAAGATTCCCGTTGTAATCATCCCCATACATCATGCTGGACATGCCCAGTTGCTTGAGATTGTTGAGGCAGCCCGCTTTTTGGGCCTGCCATTTGGCCTTGCTTAATGCCGGCAGCAGCAGGGCGGCGAGGATGGCAATGATGGCGATGACCACCAGCAGTTCGATCAAAGTGAAACCGCCGCGCCGCTGGGTGCGCCGACGAACACAGGAAACCAGATGAATTGTCATAAGTGTGATAAGTGCGATGCAGTTTGTTGGTTAGGAAGCAGGCGCGGGGTTAAACCGCGCCTGCCCTCGGCGTCTGTGAGCCTATGGATACACAACCCGATAGAATGCGGCCTGAGGCAGCTGGGCGGAGTCGATGAAGACAGCCTGGCCATCCGGGCCGGTCGTGGCGGTGCCCGCGACGGTCCAGGGGCCGGTGGGCGCAGTGGCCCGCAACACGGTGTAGATCTTCTCCGCGGAGCCTGCAAAGGGCACCTGTATGGCGGTGGGTGTGATGACTGCCGCCCCCAGCACCGCTGGTAGGGCTGCAGACGAGGCGGTGTAATAGACGCGCAGCCGGGGTCGCTCCGTCTCAGGGGCCAAAGCATCTACGACACTAACGGATTTCGACGAACGGCTGACCCAGGCATTCGAGCCGTTGGGCCAGGGCAACAGCGCCCATCCGTAATTCGGACGAACGCCATTAGCCCAGGCCTGCACGTCGGCCGTGACATCCACCGTGTTGAGGGTGCCCTGGACATCCGGGTTCAGGCTGGCATTGCCAACCACGGCGGTGGGAATGAGCGCGGCCTCAATCCCATCGGCCTGAATGCCGTCCACCCAGGTGTTCCAGGTCGTGGTGGTTTCGTCCCAGGCCTGCAATACCGGGTGGAACCGGCCGCCGTCCCCCATGGCATCCGAGCCAAAGCTGGACAGTTCAAGCACTGCCGCATGGATCAAGGCCCCAGGCGGGATCTGGTTGGTTCCCCCGCCGATGATGTCATCGAACCGCAGCAGTGCCTGGGTCAGGTTGGTGTTTCCGGCGTCGTTCCAATCGGAGGCAAGGCCCAGATCGCCGTAGGCGGGAACATCCGGGGCGGCTTGGCGCAGATTGGTATCCCGGGTGCCAGTATAATCATTGACCCCCTGCCGAAAACTGGCGCTGGCATAGTTCGGCTCGATCCACTTTACGCGCAATCGGGGGCGCAAGGTTGTGTCCGCCGCTTCCGAGGGGCTAAAGCCGGTGCCGTCGGTGCGCAGCGGCCAGCCAATGATGGCCCAACCGTAGTTGGTTTGGCCGCTGGCCCAGGCCTGCACATCGCGGGTGACGCCCACACTGATGATTCCAGTGCCGGTCGCGCCGCTGCCGTCTTCCACCCCCAACTGTGATTCATAAACCGAGCGGGCCTCGACGTCATCCGTCTGGATGCCCTCGCCCAGGGACGACCAGGTGTCATTGGTGCTGTCCCACGGGATCAACAGGCGGTAGAACTTGCCGCCATCGCCGGTGTTATTGACATTAATCAGCAACTCGGCGGACACAATCACGGCGTTGCTGGGTACCTGCCAGTAATTCGTGCCAACGAAGTTGTCAAATCGCAGCAGGACTTGTGACTCATTCGGCACGCCGCCATCGGGCCAGTCAATCAGCAATCCTTCCTGCGTATTCCGCCCGAGCGGCCACGGTGTATACGCCCCGACTTGGGAGAGAGCAATATCGTTCGCGCCATAATATTCGCCGTAGCCGTAATCGCCGCCTTCCTGGTATTGCGTCTGGCGCAACACCCCGACGCGAATGGCCTTGGTGGCTGGCGCCGTCGCCCCGAGGCCGTCATCCAGTGTGAACGTGACCGTGCGGGTGGCCAGCGAGGCGCCAGAGGCAGGCGTTCCGAACGTGATGGACCGAATGAGTTGCTGGACGGCTGGCAGCGTGGCATTCGTGTTGAGCGAAACCACGAGCGGAGTCAGGTCCAGTCCGCCTATGAAACTGCCCATCACGGTTCCCTGGTAAATCACTTCCGAGCCGTTGACGCCGATTTGGCCGGCGTCCACGCCGCGGTTCCGAATTTCCAGGCGATCCACGGCCGTGCCGTTGGCAGCGAGGGCCACGGTGAGCGTGCCGCTATTGTAATTGGTGGCATCCACGTCTTCAATGTGCGCTTGGCCATCAATGCCAATCGCAGGCATGCCGAGTCCGTAAACGCAATCGCCCGAGGGCAGGATGAGTGTGGCCTCATTGTCCAGGCGAATACCCGCGATCACCTTGGCGGCCTTGAAGTCAACGTAGAGCGGGTCGGTGGTGTCGAGGGTGTTGGTGAGGTAAAAGGCCGTTGGGCCGTTGGTAACCAAGTTGTCCACGCCGGTGACCGTAACCACTTTCGGCGTGTTCCAGTCCGCCGGCGTAAACGTCAGCGTGGCCGGCGCCACCGTGGCGACACTTGTGTCGCCCGAAACCACCGTGACCACGACGTTCGAGTCTGGGCGCGTGGTCAGCGCCACCGAGTAATTCGTGGCGGCTCCTTCCGCCACGAACAGCGGGAGGGCATAGTTCCAGACTACGGCTGGATTATCGGTGTCAATGTTTACCAGGCTTACATCGTCGGGATTCATTCCGTTGTAGTCCAAATCCGCGCTGACCGCTGGAGCCGTTACAATCTGGTAGGACTGGTTTCCGTCTTTGCGAAAGTCCGGCACGCCGGTTACGGTAACAATTTGCGACACGCTCCAGGTGGTTGGCGTGAAGGTGATGGAGGCCGGCGTCACGAAGCCCTCGGCCGGGTTACTCGAGGACAGGGCGATGGTGACGTCATTGGTGGGCGCGCGATTGAGGAAGACCTCGAAGCTGGCGCTACCGCCCAATTCCGTGGTAACCAAACCAGCGGTGGGAGTCACGCTGATGCCGGGCTGCTCGTCATCCACGTTGATGCCCTGAACATCAACCGGATCAAGTCCATTGTATTTCACATCACTGCTGACGGCGGGTGACAGGACAATCGTGTAGGGGGCGGGACCATCGGCTACAGAGTCGTCCTGCCCGGTAACAGTGACGGTTTGCGGGAGGTTCCAAGTGTCCGGAGTGAAGGTAAGCGAAGCGGGGGTGACCGTGGCCTCCGCCGGGTTGCTACAGGAGACTCCAATCACCACGTCGTTGGTCGGGGCCAAATCCAGCGCCACCGTGAAGGCGGCGGTGCGCCCGAACTCCGAGGTGCGCAGAGTGTTGGTGGGCGTGACGCTGACTCCAGGCGTCGCTGCTGGGATATAGACAAAGGAGGCCACGGGCTCGTTGGTGCAGGCTTCGAGGGGCGGCGGGAAAACCCCCACATCGCGATGCTCGATAATCCAACTGTTGCCATCGGCTTCGTAGCTGACGGTGTTGTCGAAGTTGAGCGGCTTGCCGCCTTCGGAGGAAACGATCAGCACGCCGGCCTCCGGCGAACCGCCCGGGATGGTCAACCGGTAGCGCCCGACCGCGAAGTTGGTGATGGAGAATGCTGGAGTATCGCCGCTGTGCAGCAGCACCACTGCGTTGGTGCCCGTGTCATCCAGGCCGAATTTGCCTGACACCACCAGGGTATTGTTCTTGGGAATGAAGACGAAGGCGGCCGGATCCTGTTCCTTGGCGGTGTTATTGCCAAAGTTGTCCTTCACGTAGATTTCCCAGGTTCCATCGGCGTTGGCCACCGAGGAGGCATAATTACCCTCGTTCTTGGCGTGATTGACCAGGAGCACGCCGGAGTTGGTGGAGAAGATGCCAAAGCTGGTCAGGTTCACGCGCGATCGGCCGGCGCTGATCCCTCTAAAGTGCGTGCCGAGTAACAGCCCAGGCGAGCCGGTGAACAGGTCGTTGGTCCCCCCGTTGACAGCGGTCTTGTTGCGCGCCCAGCCGCCCAGCCAGTCGTTGTAGCCGAAATAGGCGACCGCGCAATTGATGTTGAACTCGGCGCGGGCGTCGGTGAGGTCTTGCAGCACCGCCCAATACCCGCTGGCGTTGCCATCAAATGCCGGCGCGGCGTAGTTCTTCTGCTCGTCGGGCAGCTCGCCGTTGTCGCGGCCGTTCTGGGAGATGGCGACCATTACCAGGCCTCCGGCCAGGTCGTTGGTGGCGGTGTCTCCCACCTGCAGGTTGATATCGCCGCGGTTGGAACCGGGACGAACGCGCAGGTCGTTGATGGACAGGGTGGTTGTCGCGGTCACCGAGTTGGCGGTGTTGCCGGTGTCGTTTTGAATCACATTGATGTTCGCCGCCGCGATCTTATGCGGAGGAGGCTGGGCCGCCGGAGTGTTGACGGTGGACCACAGCGCCACCACAGCCGCAGCCGCGGTGCGGGCCGCGCGTCGGAATCCGCACGGGACGGGCAGACAGGTTTTCAGGAGTTTCATATCGGTTCGTTTGCGTCGCTTCTAGTTTGTATTTAGTGTCGCCACCGCTCAGCATGGACCCAGAAAACGCTCTGAATCTGCTGGCGCTGCGTCACGCGTCCGTTTTACCCCAGGTTTGTGTCTTAACAAGCGACGTTGCGGTTACAAAGATGTGACGGGTGTGTCACCGAGAGCTTTTGAGAGAGTGGCGCAACGGAATTAGCTGTTGGAACGTAGCCGCACGGAGGATCTCTCGTTCAACTCGAAGTGCGGCCTCTCTGTCGCAAGACTGGGCGAGGCTGCTCATGCCGGATTCGCAGGGATCTCGGGCTTGAGGGCCATCAACTCCGGCATGGCCGTCTCCGTCGCGCGCGGCTTGCTGCGAGGCGCCTCGACACCGAAGCGATGCCAACCACGGACTTGATGGCAATGGGCTTGTAGAGAGCCACCACCGACTGGCTCACATCATCCTGGCACGGGATGCCCAAGAGAGGCGGCTTTGGTCGGCAGATTTCCTCCGCAGCAGGATCAAATTGTGGGCCGGGCCAAGAAGTCTCTGCGTGCGCGCCCGGGCGGAGTCGAATCGTGGCGAATTACCCTTGGTCTGGATGGCCAGCTTGAATCCTGCAGATGCTTTCCAATGTATTGGCAGTTTGGTTACAGTAGTATTCATGTCGTATGTTACGCGCGCCGGAGGCGTGCTCTATGATCCAACCATAGGCAGCCCACTGTGACAGTCGCAGGGCAATCCTGTAATAAATGTGTGACAGGCCAGTTAGTCCTTGGGCAGGCTCTGGTCTGGCGGCCCCCAATTGAGCCGAGCCTGTTGATTGGTGGTGCCCCGCACTTTCGGGGCGAAATGATTCCCTTGCCAAATGAAGGCGCTCGCGACCGGTTGGCCGTCAAGCGATCCAGAAGCTGGCACGTCCAGAAGCCAAAGTGCGGTGGCGGCGGTATCACAGGTGGTGATGGGCTCAGTTAGGGTGAAGTCGTGCTTCACACTTCCGCCCCAGGCAATCCACGGAATCTGCATATCCTCCGGAATCTTCCGGCCGTGGGTCTTGCCGTGTCCTCCGTGGTCGGCGGTAATGATCAAGACGCTCCGGTCGCTGATGCCGGCGGCCTGAATGGACTTCACGACCTCCGCCAGGGCTTTATCTACCTCCCCGAAAGCCTTGATCTGTTGCGGCGAACCCCAGCCGTACTTGTGGCCGGTGTCATCGGGATCGCTGAAATGAATGAAACAGAGGTTGGGCTTCTGCTCGAGGATGTAACGGGCCGCTCCTTCGGCCACAACCCGGGAGAGGACAGTGCTGGACTTTTTGGGACCCAACTGACGGAACTCGAACTCGTCCACCGTGCCCGGCTGTGCCAGGTGACGGAACTTCTCCTTGCCCACGAACATGGCGGTAGACAAACCGGCGCGCTTGGCTTCCGCAAAGATGGTGGGGACGCACACCACCCCCTTCCGAGGTTTCCAGGTATTCCAGAGCACATGATGCTTGTCCGGCTCCACGCCGGTAATCATCGAGGTGTGAGAGGGCAGCGTCACACAGGGGAAGATCGTGCTGGCAGTCCAGGTGCAGGCACCCTCGGTCACGAGTCGCTGCAAGGTGGGCATGTCGCTCCGGGCAATCACGGCGGGCTTCCCGCCGTCAATGCTGACGATGATCACATCCTCGTTGTCCAAAGCAGCACACAAGCTGCAAGTCGTAATGTAAAAAGATTCATGCGAGGAGAAGTGTGGAGGGAGCACTTTTCATTTCCGTGGCGATTGCGTTACACCTTCGTTACAAAGACTCCCCCGCTGTCCCACAGCCGCTTGACGCAGTAGAAGTTTATCGAAACCGGGGTCGGAGCCCAAAATCTGTTCCGAGGCTCCCGGCAACTGCAATCGTCTGGACCTGCGCGGGCGGGTCCTGGAGACCTTAATCTTCTTGCTGGGGTGCGCGAATTGGGCTCACCCGGACAACATCCTGCTGGCCAGACGTTCCTGATCTCCTGAAGCGCGACGTGGCATATAGACTACCATAGCCAAGGCGATCAACCTGACGCTCGATATTTTCCCACTCACGAGAGAGGTCGTGGAAAACAATTGTGTCGCCAGACTCAAGACGCAGCCGCAGTTCGTCATCCCGCAATAGTCGAGTGTAGATGCGCTTCATGCCTAGGAGCCTGTTGAAATAATGTGTTCTCGCAGGAATAACACGCGAATTTGCCAATGAAAGCAGTGTTCACATTTCACAATATTGCCTATTTCGACAGGCTGCTAGTGGGTGAAGTTAGCGAACCGGGAGTCTGCCAGCAAGAGGTTATTACAACAGAGGTTATCGCGCGCAGTTGTCGCCCCGCGTTTTTCAAGAGGTCAGGACAGAACCGTTAGAAGCAAAGTTGAAGGTGTGAAATCGAGGGGGCGCACCCCAAGAGCCTGGGCGCTGTGAAGCTGGGTAGAGCCCGCACCCGGACCGTATTGCCTCACCAGGCAGGCGGCAGGCGCCAGACGCCGCCCAGTCCTAATGTCACCCATTTGTAACACCGGCGGCACAAGATCGGAACATGAATAGCCCAGGATCGTGCCGCTTTGAATGTGAGACCTATGAAGATACGTTTGTATAACTGGCGCGGCTTCACTTTGATCGAGTTACTGGTTGTGATTGCGATCATCGCCATCCTTGCGGCCTTGTTACTCCCCGCCTTGGCGCAGGCGAAGGAAAAGGCCAAGCGGATCGGCTGCGTCAATAATTTGAAGCAATTGGGACTCGGTCAGATGCTTTACGCGGACGACAACGGGGGCAGTCTTTCAGGCGCCACCTGGAACCCGATTTACAAACCTATTGATGTTCCAAACTCCGATCGGAACAGCGCGGATGATGACCTCAATTGGTTGTATCCGCGCTATATTTCCAACCTCCGTAGCTTTGTCTGTCCGTCCACCCAGAACACCATCCGCACCAATCTGCTCGCCAAGCCCGGCGTGACGCCGACCGAATATATGGTGGCGGACCTATCAGACAATGCGCTCACGTCCAAAGGCAACGGATCGAGCTACGAAGTATTCGGCGACTTCGGCACCTCGACTTCTACTCCCGGCAAGAAGACGGAGAAATCCCTGGCCGCGTATACCATCAAGAACTACACGGCGGCAATTGGCGCCGTACCGGGGCCTTCGGCGGTATTCATCATCGCGGACGCCGATGACACAATCGGGGCGGATCCCGGCAAGCTTCACAACAATTGGCCGGACCCGGGGGACAATCACGGCACCGCAGGATGCACCTTCGGCTTTTGTGACGGCCATGCGCAGTTTGTCCCGCGTAAGAAATTCCTGGATGTCTGGAACCTCGGACAGGACTCGAACCGCACACCCCCCTAAGCACCAATTCCTCAAGCACAGCAACTCCTCAAATAGCAACAGCATATGAACAACGCAATAGACTCCCATACGCATACTGAAGACTCGACCCAAACCTGCGCTGAGCGGGGCCACCCCATCCGTCCTGCTCGTTGGAAGAAAGGGTTGGCCGTTCTGGCAACCGTGGCCGCTTTGGCCTGCGCTTGGCTGCCCTCGCCAGCCCGCGCCTCACACGTTCAGCATAATATCATCGCAGGAAACCTCCAGGTGGATCAGATCCCCGGGTATGACTACAATGCTCCCGAGGGGTATAACGACAACACCAACGCCATCGTTACCTGCACGCTTTCGATCAATGGTTTTGGAGCCGCCTCGGGGCCGCCGTTCAACCGCGCGGACTACACGGTCTATGCCTACCCCAGTGAGTTTGGCACCAACGATTACACCCGCGGCCTATTCATCGGCGCCGTGATGCAGAATGGCCGCACCAACACACTCCCGAATTATCAAACCAACTGTTGGCAAATATGCCAGACGGAAGCCAATGCCAACAAGACCTTCCGGTTTGCCACCTGCCAAACCGTGGGGAGTGCTGGTGCGGGCACCACCATCGAGTGCAATGTCAACGTGGCGGGCGCGTTCTTTCCCTACTCGAGTTGGCTGGCGGGTTGGGCACGGAGCCTGCCATACACCAACGGCTATCCCAACAATTACCTCGTCGGTTCACCGGGCATGAAGAACTGGACCGATGGAGCCGCCTCCACCAATTTCACCGATCTAAAGGGCGTCACGGGCGCGAGCGGCGGCAAGTACATCGTGGACCTCACGATCTACGGTGTTGACTCCCGCACCAATGGCATCCTGCTCGTCACCGGCGGCAAAGACGAAAACAATTATGTGATGTCAGCAGTAAACGCCACCAACGGCACCTGGAACGTATTCCTTCATGACATCGGCGCTGATGGAGCCTCTTATGAGGCGGATGAGCTCCTTTATGTGTACGTCCCCCTGACGAACACGGACGTGGTGTCTGGCAAGTTCCAATCCGACAAAAACGGGAGCCCTTACATCGCCATGTACAGCGGGGCGCAGTTGGGGGTCACCAACTACATCAAAGCCAGCGCTGGCGGCGCTTCCGTTTGTCCGCTGTTCACGATGACCAATCTCGCCGCGGGCCGCTGGGCCCTGTGGCTGAAAACCCCCAACTACACGCCGACCAACGGCGTACTCATCACATCGCCAGCAGGGGGCGGCAACATCAACTCGGACAACATCGTTACCTACCAGGCACTCGCCGACGGGTCGGGCTGGGAGATTCAATCGCGCGATCTGCCCAATGGCGGGCTGCAAAGTCCCTACAATTCGACGAATGGGCCCGAGGACGTCTGCTCGTTCGTCTTCATCCCGGCGAACATGCCCGGCGTCACCGTGACACCCACCAACGATATTCATACCAGTTCCAGCGGGGGCACGGGCACGTTTACCGTGGTGCTGGACCGGGCGCCATACAGCGATGTGACCATCCCGGTCAGCTCCAGCGACCTTGGCGAAGGCACGGTGGATAAGCCCAGCTTGACCTTCACCCCGGCCAACTATGCGGTGCCGCAAGCGGTGACGGTGACGGGGCAGCCCGACGGGCTGCCGGTGCCCAGCGTGGCCTATCAGATCAATCTCGGCCCCGCCGCGAGTGCCGACCCGCGCTACAGCGGGATGGCGGTCAGCGGTGTGGCGGCGTTGAACTACAACGGAAGCGTACCCGGTGTCGTCCTCAGCAAGAGCAGCGTGACCACGAGCCAGTCCGGCCAGACCGACACTTTCGGAGTTTCGCTCAACACGCAGCCCGCGGCGGATGTGGTGATTGGCCTGTCGTCTAGCGACCTCGGGCAAGCCACCGTTTTGCCGGCCAGCGTGACCTTCACGGCCGACAACTGGGCCTCGCCGCAAGCCGTGACCGTGACAGGCGTGAATAACTCGGTCGCCGCGGGGAACGTGGCGTACACGGTCGTCACCGCCCCGGCGGTGAGCGCGGACCCATCCTATAACGGGCTGAACGGTCCGGACATCTCGGGGATCAATCTTGGCATCAACGTGGCCGGGTTTGCCCTGAACCCACCCGGCGTCGTGGTCAACGAGAGCGGGACGACGGCGAATTTCACCGTGGCGCTGACCAGCAAGCCGGTACAGAACGTTGCGGTGACTTTGGCTTCGAGCAATCCCACCAAAGGCACGGTGTCTCCGACCTTGATCACCTTTACTCCCGGCAACTGGTCCACGCCCCAGACCGCTACAGTTCGAGGGGTGAACAACCTCATCATGGATGGGCCTATCCAATACAACATCAACCTCTCGGTGGAGTCAGACGACCCAGTGTATGCCCCGCTAACGGTGCAGGAAGGCGCGACGACCCTGGACAACGAGGCTGCCCTGGCCCTGCCTTCGGGCGCCGCGCTTTACGGTGTCGGTGATCCGGGCGTCGGCCTGGACGGCACTGCGACGCTGGCTGACCCCTACACTGTCAACTACAACGGCGTCACGCTCACGGCGACCATTACCGGGAACGGCAGCGCCGATGACCGGCTGACGATCCGCAACGATGGCTCGGGCGCTGGGCAGATTGGAGTTTCGGGAAACAGCGTCAGTTACGGAGGCACGGCCATAGGCACGTTTGCCGGCGGCACCGGCACAACCTCCCTGGTGGTGACCTTCAACGCCGCGGCGTCGCCCGCTGCGGCACAGGCGCTGCTCCGTTGCGCGACGTATCGGACCGTCAGCGCGAGCTCGAGCGCGTCAACCCGGACTGTGGCGGTTGCCCTGGCGCACACCGATGGCGGCACTAGCACCGCGAGCAAGAGGGTTCAGATCAGCGCGGTGCATGTGTATGATTATCAGGACGGAGCCGACTACGGCTATGGCGCTTACCAGGGAGCCGTGGACGTCGAGATTTCCCCTAGCCTGCCGGACACCACTTTCCCCATCGGGACCAGTGCGGACGGCATGTGGATTGACTATACTTCCAGCGAGAATGTGCAAGTTCTGTGTGGGTTCAAGAATATCTTCGGCAGCGGTCTGGGACAAATCCCGCTAGGCGCGACGATCGTCTCAGCCCAATTGGTTCTCTATGTCAACAATACCGGCGACGGCGCGCGCTTCTACCGGATGCAAATACCGTGGGACCCGAATGCCGAGACTTGGAACACCATGGGTGGCGGCGTCCAACAAGACGACATCGAGTCCTGCTCAACCAACACCACGTTCTGGGGCTTACCCTATGATACCGGGCTCATCACCAGCGGCACCGGTCCGTGCTCATTTGGCGTGACAGAAGATATGCAACTCTGGGCCAACGGCCAGGCGAACTACGGCTGGGTGGCCACCGCGTGGGATTTCGGCAGCAACGGCACTGGCTGGAGCCCTTGCGAAGACAGTGCCGTGTCAAAGCGCCCCCGTCTCCATGTAGTCTGGGAGCCCGCCGGGACCCGGATGGCCAGTTTTCAGCAGGGCGTCAATAACTACACCAACGCCTCCGACACCAGCATTCGGCAGAATGCTCCGGACACGGACCGCTCCGCCGCTACGGCGCTCTTCAGTGACTGGGCGGTCTCGGGCACGAGCGACAACGAGCAAGTCTTAATGCGCTTCGACGACATTATCGGCAGTGACGCCGGTCAGATCCCAAGCGGCGCTACGGTGTCTGCCGCAGTTCTCGACCTGACCGGTAATGTCGGCAATGCACCCGGCCACGGCGGCCAGTTCTACGCACTGCTCCAGCCTTGGCAGGACACCAACTCCACCTGGAACTCCTGGGGCAACGGCATCCAGCCGGATGGAGTGAAAGCCGCCACCACGCCTACGGCCACCGCCGGAAATGCCTCTCTCTTCCCCCTGGTACAGGCCACGGTCAACAGCATTGACGTCACCGCCGATGTCAAAGCCTGGGTTGGCGGCACCCTCACAAACTACGGCTGGGTGATCCTGCCTTGGACTGGCGGGTCCGACGGCTGGGGCTTCTCCAGTGCCGAGGCCGCGAATCCGGTGAGCCGACCGCAGTTGCGGGTGTACTACACCGCTGCCGCCGCGCCACCGCGGATTAGCTCGGTTATCCCTGCCACGAGCAGTGTTGTTATCGGCTTCTCGGGCCCAGCCGAGGCGGCGTGCAGTATTTGGCGCGCCGCGACAGTCTCCGGGTCCTACAGCAACATCGGGACGGCCATTGTTCAGTCGGACGGCACCGCCTCCTTCACCGACCATTCGCCGCTTGCAAGCGGGGCCTTCTATCGGGTATCCAATCCATAAAGCTGGTTGCTGAGGATTATGGCGCGCGGCGGGTTGACCCGCCGCGCGCTTCCTCTTGGGATTCGGGAGTCCGCGATCCAAGCACGAATGCGGCTCGCGCCCTCCGGTTAGCCAAAGTATCATCATGAAACGGCCGTTCAGGTTTGCAACGAGTTCCCTCATCTGGCCCCTAATAGCGGTCATCAGCACCGGAGCGCCTTCGGTTTGGGCCGACCACATTGATCACAAGATCTCGGCCGGCCTGCTGAGCATGTCGCAGATACCGGGTTGGGGAAATGCCTACTTGGGCAATCCGGCCATGGATGATAACACCAACTGCGTTGTCACCCTCGGCCTCTCGATCAACGATTTCCGCATCGGCTCATACAATCGCGCGGATTACAACGTCCAAACCGGGGCAATTGCTGCCAATCAGTATTCCAAAGGCGTCCTGATGGCTTGCGTAACACAGAATGGGCGCACCAACGCCGCCGCTGATTCCTTGCCGGGCGAAACCACGAACGCCTACCCGATCGCCACCATGACGACCAATATTGACGGATCCTATCGCATTTGCTCTTGGGCCGTTCAGGCCGCCGGCACTGCCGGTTCAGCGGTCGAATACAACGTCAACGTCGCCGGCGCGTTCTTCCCCTACACGAATTACTGGGGGGGCTATGCGCGCAACCGCACGGGCGCCAATGGCAGTTCCACCGTCACCAACGACACCTTGGCGGCATCGCCGGGCTTGGTTTACGGGGTTAACTATGTGGAGCTTGGTGGGGGACGGTGCATTGTGGACCTTACCGATAAGGGCATTGATTCGAGAACGGACGGCGTATTGTTGGTGACCGGGGCCAAGGACGAAAACAACTTCGCGCTGTCGCAGGTGAATGTGACCAATGGCACCTGGAACTTGTTCCTCCATGATGAATCCACGGGAACGGCCGGCAACTACGAACAGGACCCTATCGCATTCGTCTTCATCCCCAAGTATGCCACCAACCTTATCTCTGGGCGGGTCAACGGGGACGGCACCATTGATGCGTTTAGCGGCGATTCACCGCAATTCAGCGTGGATCTCATTGGCACCGGCACGTATCTCCTCCAGATCAATAGCCGCCCGCCCACCAACGGAGTTCTTATCATCTCATGCGAAGGCGGCGGCTACTACAATCTCGATAATATCGTCAGCTACCAGGCGACAGCCGACGGGACCGGCTGGATCGTACAATCGCGTGACACCCCGAGCATGGGGCTGCAGACGGTCAACGACGGCTCAGGCAACAACGAGCCCGTGTTCGACTTCGTCTATATTCCCGCGCCACTGCCCGGGATCACCGTGACCCCCACCAACGGTCTTTTGACGACCCAAAGCGGCGGCGCCGCTTCCTTCACAGTCGTGCTTGATCTTCCCCCCACGGCAAACGTGACCATCAACGTCAGTTCCAGCGATACCAACGAAGGCACGGTTGACCGGAGCCTGTTGATCTTTACCCCCAACAATTGGAACGTGCCGCAAACGGTGACCATCACCGGCCAGCACGACTCGGCCCCTGACGGCAGCATTCCCTACCGCATTGTGCTCGCTCCCGCCGCGAGCGCAGATGCCCGCTACAACGGCGTGGATCCGGACGACGTCTCGGTGGTGAACATCAACAATCTTCAGCCTGGTATCGCCGCCAGCCCGACCAGTTTTACAACCACCGACACGGGTGGAGCGGCAACCCTCAGCGTTTGGCTGAGCAGGCAGCCGGCGGCGAATGTCCTCCTCCCTGTCGCGTCCAGCAACACCAACGCCGGCACGGTTTCGCCGGCCAGCCTGACGTTCACCCCAGCCAATTATGCGACACCCCAAACCGTGACGGTCATCGGCGCTCTCGACCGGCTGGCCGAGGGCAATGTGGCATACGTCATCAGCATCGGCCCGGCTGCGAGCGCAGACCCAGGCTACAACGGCCTGGCCAACGCTCCTGTCGTTTTCGGGGTAAACCTGGACACCGATATGCCGGCTGCGCCGGCAGTTGTTTCTCCGACGAACAACGCCATCAACGTCAGCAATTCTCCAGCCCTGCAGGTGAAGGTTTCCGAGCCCGGAGACGGAAATCTTACGGTCACATTCTATGGCCGGCAGGCGCCCAACCTCGGAGGCGACTTCATGATCGCCGTTATGCCGGATTCGCAATATTATTCAGCCAACATGAACGGAGGCACGACGGCCATGCTTACGTCGCAGACCGACTGGATCGTCAGCCACCGGGTGGCCAGCAACATCGTCTATGCAGCTCAGTTGGGGGACATCGTGAATTACGGCGACACCAACCACAGCGGAACGCCCGACTATCACAGCGAATGGCTCAATGCCACCAACGCCCTCTACCGCCTGGAGAACCCGCTTACGACCGGATTGCCCTACGGCATCCCCTACGGCGCCGTCGTCGGCAACCACGACCAATCCCCCAACGGCGACCCCACCGGCACCACCACCTTCTACAACCAGTTCTTCGGTGTCGCCCACTTCGCGGGACGGCCTTATTACGGCGGCCATTATGGAACCACCAATAACGATCACTTCGACCTGTTCAGCGCAAGCGGTCTGGACTTCATTGCCCTGTACTTCGAATACGACCCCAGTGCGGACCCGTCGAAGCTGAGCTGGGGCAACAGCCTGCTGCAGACCTACTCCAGCCGCCACGCTATCGTTTTCTGCCACAATCTCGGCTCAGCCAGCACCCCCAGCACCTCCAGCGCCCAGGGCGGCGCAATTTACAGCGCGCTGCGGGCCAATACCAATTTGTTTCTCATGTGTGCCGGCCACGTCAGCGGCGAAGGCTCGAGGACCGACGTTTACCAGGGCCGCCCGGTCTATACGCTGGTTTCCGATTACCAGTCCTATACCAACGGAGGCAGCGGCTACATGCGCCTGTACCAGTTCTCCCCCGACAGCAACGTGCTCCGGGTGTTCACTTACTCCCCCTACCTCGACAAGTATGAGACCGATGCGAACAGCCAGTTCACTCTCCCGCTCCCGTTCTCCATCCCCTCGCCCGTCTCGACGAATTTCGTTGCCCTCGGCACCAACACCGTTGGGCCCTCCGGCGGCATCGCCACGGTGCGTTGGCCCGGGCTGGCCCTCAACACCCAATACCAGTGGTACACGACCGCAAGCGATTCCTTGGGCCGGACCACGACCAGCTCTTTGTGGCAATTCACGACTAAGGGTGTTAACACGCCGCCCACCGTCTCCAATAGATTGGTCAACGTCTATGGTGACAGCTATGCCACCCTGGCGCTGACCGGCTACGATGCCGATGGGGATACGCTCACCCTCCGCACCAATACACTGCCCGCACATGGCCTGCTCCAGAGCTTTGTCCCCGCCACCGGTGCGTTCACCTATTGCCCGGCACGTGGTTACCGCGGCCTGGATCGCTTCACCTTCAGCGCCAGCGATGGGCAAGCATCCAGCGCGACGGCCACCATGAACCTGAATGTGATCTTCCCGCTGGATGCCAACGCCGACGGCCTGCCCGATGCCTGGGAAGCGGCGTACGGCATCACCGATCCCAACGCCGACAGCGACGGTGACGGGCAGGCCAATTGGCAGGAGTATTATGCCGGAACCAACCCCACCAATGCAGCCTCGGTTTTCCGCATCCTCAGCCTGTCCGTGAACAGCAACGGCAGCCGGGTTTTGACCTGGGCCTCGACCGGCGGAACTCGCTATCGGGTTCAGTTTGCCGATGCAGACCCGAACCAAGGCCTGCCCGGCACTTTCACCGATGTTACCCGCTTAATCAGCGACGAAATGGATCCGGGGCCCGAAGGCGCACCCTCGACTCAGGCTTTCACGGATGATTTCAACCAAACCGGTGGCGCCCCACCCAATAGCGCCCGCTATTACCGGGTCCAGGTAATACGTTGAGTCAAGCCGGTATCGCGGGGAGCACCGACTTGTCACCGTTGAAACGGAACGGATGCAAAACTGACGGTCAGGAATGGGATCTTCTTCCCTTGGGTTTTCTTCGCTCGATTTCCTGAAAACTCTTCTTCCTTCTTCACTTTGTTGAGTCTTCTTGCCGGTGGATTTTCTTCCGCCAGGTCCGAGTGTTTTCCGATACGGGTTCCTGTTCCATTCTGGAGCGGATGAGATCGCCTAGCCGCCAACGTAAGTGCTTACACTGCAAGGAGCTGTTTCTTCCCAACCCCCGTGCTGCGGAGCGTCAGCGCTATTGCCTCAAAGCGGAGTGCCGCAAAGCCAGGAAGCACGCCGTGCAGCGCGCTTGGTTGGCCAAACCGGAGAACCGAAATTACTTCCGTGATACCGCGAATGCCGAGCGCGTGCGGAACTGGCAGAAAGTCCACCCGGGCTATTGGAAGAACACCATGCGCTACCGGCGCCGTACCTTACAAGACGGCTGTAAATCACAAGTATCTGCAGGGCAAACAGTTACGGCGCAGCCAACTGTGACTCCTCCACCGTCCCCGGCGCCGCTACCGCCACCGACCACGATAGCGGCAACCCCCGCGCCATCCCCACCAGAGCCCTTGCTGGCAGGGGCCGTGGCAGCTTCGGCGATCACGGTGCTACCTGCTGCCGTCAGTTCTCCAAGCCGTACCTTACAAGATCTCTGCTCCCGGTCCGAGCCCCTGCTGGTGGGGCTGATCTCCATGTTCATCGGCAGTACCTTACCAGACGACATAGCCACCAGCCTGCGGCGGCTAATAATCAAAGGACGCGGCATTCTGGGCATGGTGCCCGGCATGAACGTAGAAAACTCATTGTATGAAAAAACGTATCCTCAGTCCGGAGCGACTCCGGAAAGTCCCGCCCCAGTTCAGTTGGGTCGACCATCGGCTGGTGCGGGAGAACTACTTCGTCCGCTGTGACCACTCGGCCTGGACGCTCTACCTGTTCCTGGTCAACGTGGCAGATGCCCAAGGCCTGAGTTATTACTCGGATGCTTCGCTCATGCGCCGCTTGAATCTGTACGGGCTGGCGCTCTCGGCCAGTCGTCGGCAGTTGATCCAAGCCGGACTCATCGCCTATCAGAGCCCTTTGTATCAGGTATTGAGCCTGGAGCCGGAACCGGTCGGGGCTGAGCGCTCCGGGCCGATCCAGGTGGGCCAACTGCTCCGCCAGGTACTCGGAGGTCAACTATGATCGATTACGCCACTTATTGCCGCATCCGGCAGCTCTTTACCGAGGAACATCTGGGCCTGCGGCAGATCGCCCGCGCCCTCAAGCTCGGGCTCAACACCGTGCGCAAATGGGCGCGGCGCCAGAGTTATCAACGGGCTGCTCTACCCCCTCGCCCGAGTAAACTCGACCCGTTCAAGACCGAGATTGTTCACCTGCTGGCCCAGCACGACTACTCCGCCCAGCAGATTTTTCAGCGGGTTAAGGAGCTGGGCTACGCGGGGCGCTACACCATCGTCGGCGACTTCGTCCGCCAGGTGCGCCCCAAACCGCGCCCAGCCTTCCTGACGCTGCACTTCCAACCCGGCCAGTGCGCCCAGGTGGACTGGGGCTTTGCCGGCTGGGTGCCGGTGGGCTCGACCCGCCGGCGCCTCTCCTTCTTCCTGATGGTGCTGGCCTTCAGCCGGAAAATGTATTTGGAGTTCACCCTGGCCGAAACGCTCGAACATTTTCTGGCCTGCCACCGGCACGCGTTTGAATACTTCGACGGAGTCGTCGACCAAGTCTGGGTGGACAACTGTAAGACCGCCGTCCTGAGCCGGACCGGCAGCACCGTGATGTTCCACCCCCGTTACCTGGACTTCGCCAACCACTACGGCTTCCACATCCGCGCGTGCGGCGTGCGCCAACCCCAGGAAAAGGGGCGCGTGGAGAATGGCGTTGGCTATGTTAAAAAGAACTTCCTCAATGGCCTGGAACTGTCGGACTTTGCGCTCGTCAATCCCGCGGCGCGCTACTGGCTGGACACGGTGGCCAATGTTCGCATTCATGGCCAGACTCAAAAGACACCCCAGGAACTCTTCGCTCAGGAAAAGCTCCAGCCCCTGCATCCCCGGCCTTACGAAACAGCCGTGGTGGAGACCGTGCGGGCCAACAGCCAGTTCCGTATTAAAGCCGATGGCAACCGCTACTCAGTTCCCTGCCGTTATGCTTCCAGCCAATCTACGACCGGGACCGGTTGGTGGCCGAGCACGTGCGTCGCTACGACCGCAACCAGGATTATGAGTTGCCCGACCACGTCGCCCCGCTCATGGTCCACCGCCAGCAGGCGCGCGACCAGAAGCTCTTCCTGCGTTTCCTGGCCTTGAGTCCCCAGGCTCACGACTACTACCAGCAACTGGAGCAGCGCCGCCTCAACCCCAGACACCACGTCCAGAAGATCGTCGCCCTGAGCGAGCTTTACGGTGCCGACGCCGTAGCCCGGGCTCTGGCCGACGCCTTCACCTACCAGGCCTTCTCCTGCGAATACATCGCTAACCTCTTACAGCAGCGCCAGCAGCCGCCCCAGGAACCCGGCGCGTTGCACCTGACCCGTCAAGCCGACCTGCTGGAGTTGGAACTGCCCGCTCCCGACCTGTCCGTTTACGACCCTCCCTCACCCCCATCCCCGGAACACCCATGAAAGACGACCTGCTCTTAACCCATCTCCGTTACCTTAAACTCGCCTATTTTCGCGAACAGCATCAGACCCTGGCCCGCGAGGCCGCCGAGAAGAACTGGACGCCCCTGGACTTCCTGGGCCGCCTGGTCGAAGGCGAGGCGCTTCAGCGCCAGGACCACGCCACCCAGCGTCGCCTCCAGACCGCCCGCTTCCCAGTCATCAAATCCCTCGAACAGTTCGACTGGAACTGGCCCAAAAAGATCAATCGTACCCACGTGCAGCATCTCTTCCGGTTGGACTTTCTCAAAGCCAAGGCCAACGTCATCTTCCTGGGCGGGGCGGGCCTCGGAAAATCCCACTTGGCCACCGCGTTGGCTTACCATGCCTGCCTGGCCGGCCACACGGTGCTCTTTACCACCGCCATCGACATCGTCAACACGTTGACCGCGGCCCAAGCGGCCCATCGGCTCAAGGCTGAACTCAAACGCTATCTCACCCCCAGTATCCTTTTGGTCGATGAGCTGGGCTATCTGCCCATCGACAAGGCGGGTGCCGATTTGCTCTTTCAGGTCTTTAGCCAGCGCTACGAAACCGGTTCGACCCTGCTCACGACCAATGAGGCCTACAAACGCTGGGCCAGGATCTTCAACAACGACGCCACGCTGACTTCGGCAGTGCTGGATCGCCTGCTCCACCACGCCGAAACCGTCATTATCGAAGGCAAGAGCTATCGGATGAAAGATCAGGTCGAAGAGCCGTAGTCGCACCAACTCACCCCGCCAAAGGCCGGAGGAGCGATCCTCCGGCCTTTTCTATGACGTCCTCGTCCGCCTCAAAGCCCCATGAGCCCCCGGTCCCATTCCCAACCGTGAGTTTTGCATCCAGTTCTCGCCGTCGGCCACACCGACTTGAGGGTCATCAACTCCGGGATGGCCGTTTCCGGGCTGCGCGGAACGGTGCGGAGCGCCTCGCCGCTAAGGCCGTCGCGGTAGAGAGTCAGGGAGACGTGTTCATTGCGGCGAATGCAGTCCTTGATGGCCTCGACATCCTTCTCGCAATGCAGGAGCGTTTTCCAGGAGTAGATGTGCTTGGGCTTGTGGAAGTCGCTGTTGGCCAGGAAGGCAAATCGCTTGAGGCCGACGGGAGTGAAGATGTTGTTGCGGTTGGCGATTTCCCAGGCGTCCAGGATGGGGGCAAAAACCTCCTGGTTCTCCCACAGGAAGAGCGTGTTCTTGCCCCACGCGCTCTTCATCACGTGCGGGTGCGCGGCCACGGCCAACCCTCCCTGGCCGTGGATCTGGGCCACGATCTCGACCAGGCCGAGGGCCGGCGAGATCGGCGCCGTGAGACCAATGCCCAGCAGGTGGCCGGAGGTCTTCCGGGTGAGGCCCTCCTTGTTGAACTCCAGGCCGGTCATGACGATCATCTCGTACTTGCGCCAGGCGCGACGCCGCTCCTGCTCCAGCATGTCGAAATACTCGTCAAGCTGGCTGGGGGCGATGGTGAAGTTGAGCAGCTCGCTGAACTTGCCCACAAGCCGGCGCGGGTCGGCTATGTGATCGGTAATGCAGATGCAGTCAAAGCCACGCCGGCCATAGAAGTCAATTACCTCGGGCAACGTGAGCCGGCCATCGGAGTAATTGGTGTGGATGTGGAAATCACAAAGGAGCATGCGCGAACCGCCGGCCTGGCCTGAGGCGGTCACCGAGCGCTGGCTGGGGTTTATCTCAAACAGCTTCGTCGGCGCGGGCCGGTGGTTGACCCGGCCGGCTTCTTCCAGCACCAGTTCGGCAATGCGGATCGCCGCGTCGGGCTGGCTCACCTTCTCCAGGTTGTCGCGCCAGTCCTGCCATTTGCGGCTCCGGTGGGCGAAGACCTCCTCGACCAGGTCGCGCACTTCCTTGCCCTTTTCGGCTACCGCGCCCACACCCAGCTTCCTGACGAGCTGCGCGTTGCCTTCCTCCTGGCCAGGGATCACCTGGTTGATGATGATGGGGCAGCGGGCGGCGATGGCTTCCTGCACCATCGCGCCGCCCGCTTTGGCGATGACGAGGTGGTGGGACATCAGCAGGCGTGGCATTTGGTTGGTCCAACCATACACGCGGACCCGGTCACCGTGCTCGCGGAGGCGCTCGGAGAGCTTGGCCTTGAGCGTGGCATCGCGGCCAACGGTGATGGTGAGATCCAGGTCGGGGAGCTTGAGGAGCCGGTCAATGGACTTGCCGGCCTTGGCTTTGCCGGTGTTGATGACATAGAGCACCTTGCGTCGCTGTCCACGCTCGGGCGCAGCCAGGGGCAGCGGCTGCTCCCGCGCAAAGACCGGGCTGACCGGGAACCCCAGCGCCTTCACCTGGTGCTTCGGGACGCCAGCCTCGGTGAGCACTTCGCTAGTCGGCGCATTGGCGACGATGAACAAGTCGCTGGGCGCGCGATACCATGCCGAGCAGACACTGATCGAATCGGTGACCACGGTGATGAACCGGAACGGCTGCTCGGCGTGGTCGCGAAAGATGTCGCGGATAATGTGGCTGTAAACCGGGTAGCAGGAGACCACCACATCGGGTTCCGTGTCGTGCAGCAGGACGGCGAGCGAATCACGCAGCTTGCCCAGCGATGAGGTTTGGCTGCGAAAGAGCGTGGGGTTGTCGAACACCGAAAAGACACCCGACCAGACCGTGGGCGCATAGCGTACCAGGCCCTGGTAGGCTTGTTTCATCAGCGAGTTCAAGGTGCCGTAGGTGGACTCGAACAAGTCGAGCACCTCGACTTTGGCGTCTTCGCTGATGAGTTCAATAGCGTCGCGGAGGTTGCGGGCCGCGGCGTTGTGGCCGTCGCCGAAACTGGCCGTAAGGATCAGGATCTTCTTCATAGCTTGGGCGGGCCTTTACAGTGGAGGCCACCTGCGCCGGCTAGAAGCTGGGGACAATCTCCAGCTTCCGGCCCGCTTCGAGGACGACGTCCTCGCCATTCGCCCAGACTTGATCGTTGAGCAACAGCTTGAAGACCACCTTGTCCCGGGCGTGGGTTGTTGACCAAACCCAGATGGAGTCGTCCATGCAGTTCAGCGGCAAGCCCTTGTCCCAACTCAGCCCGTCACCCTGGCCACGAATGAAGAGAGCGTTGCCGATTCCCACATTGATCCTGGCCTCAACGGTGGTGACTGTCTTTGGCGCGGGCGCTTCCTGGACCTGCGGCGCCTTGCCGGAGGATGCTTTAGGAGCAGCCTTTTTCGCTGCGATTTCGGGAGTCTTGCGGGCAGGCGACGTTCGCTTGCCTGATTGGGGTGCGCTGAAGCCTGCTTCAGCTTGTCGGCTCGTTTGCGCGGTGTGCTTGTTTGTGTTCATATATCTTTGCAATTGTTGGTGCCGAACATTACGCCACAGGGGACATATCATCAACGGCGGTGGGGTTACAGTTGAGTTACAAATGGGTTGACCCCTTTATGAGCTCACTGAGCTGCGGACAGGACGCAGCGGAACCCGATGAAGTTGAACCTGCTGTTCGCCGCGCGGTAGCTGCGGTAGGCTGCCGTTCGGCAGCCGGGCGCGCGGTCGGCCCAACCGCCGCCCCGATGCACGCGGGACGTGCCTCCTGTTGGACCGCGTGGATCATTCTGAGCGGCGCTCGAATAAGAACCATACCAATCCCAACACCATTCCGACACATTACCTGCCATGTCATATAACCCATACGCGTTCGCCCCAAATGACCCCACCGCTGTAGTGTAAGGTGTCCCTCCGCTCGTCCATGCCGGATTGTAGCCACTGGTGGGATTCACATCGTAGGGGTAGCCCGAAGGGTTAGCGTTGTAATTTGCCTGACTCCACGAAATCGTGTCGCCCCACGGGAACCGCTGCCCGCTGGCTCCGCTTCGCGCTGCCTTCTCCCACTCCGCCTCCGTCGGCAAACGATACCCGCTGCTCCAACTCACATACGGTGCCACCCACCCACTGCGATACCGCACACTCAAACCCGCATCCGTATAATACGCCGGCACCTTACCCTCCTTCTCGCTCCGCGCATTGCACCACTTCGCACTCTCAAACCACGTCACAGTCTGCGTCGGATGATTGTTCGCCTTCCCGACCGCCCCATACTCGAAACTGTAACCGTGCGCCACCGCCCAGCTATACACCTCATCCCACAGCGCCTTGGTTACCTCATAGCGGTCCATGTAGAACGCGCTGACATATACCGTGTGCAGCGGAAGCGCATCGCTGGTTCCATCCAGATTATCGCCCATCGTGAAATTTCCGGCCGGAATGACCGCCATGCCGGCGGGAACCGCCACCCCCAGCACCCGGTAAAACATCGGCGCCCCTGCGACAATGACCGGCACCTCCGCGACAATGGACTGGTTGCTTCCCGCAGTCATCGCAACCAGATTGCTCCAGGTTCCAATGAGCGATGACGCTTGCTGCACTGTCGCCGTGCTGCCCGGATACAAATTGCTGCATACCAATACCCCGTTCTGGCTGAACGAGGTAATCACCGGCGCCTGCCCCGGGGCGGACAGGCTGACCGCGAGTGCCAAGGTTTCCAACGCCAGTAGCCTAATGGTTCTGCCTGCGATTCTGGTTCTGCCTCCCCTTTCCACAGGAGTTCTCCGGCTCGTAACTACTGATAGGAAATTGGTTTTCGCTCGCCCGCGCGTACTCAGCGCTACGCGGGTGAGGGAGAATTGATTATTGGGCTCACCAAGCATGGTGCATGCCTTATCAAATGGCGGAGGTGCCGACAATAGAGAGGTGTTGCCTATCTTCCGCCGCTCTTGGCCAGGCACCCCGACTGGTTTCCCGGATGCGGAGACCCAAGCGCAAAAAGTGGAGTGCGAGGCGCGGCGGCTTGGCTGCGTGCGCGGAGGCAAATGGCCGTGGCGAGACTGACAGGAATTTGCTTTTGCGCGCCCGCTCGTACTGAGCGCTGCGCGGGTGATGCGCAGCTTGCGCGGCATGGCCTCACAAACCACTATTCCACGCTCACCGTCAACGCCAAAAAATGTCCCAAGCTATGGGTTGACCCCTTCATAGCGTTCGTGCGTGTGGGTGTGTTCATGATCGCAAGGGCTTTTTCATGGCGCGGCGAGCGCAAGCGGTTTTTGGCGGAGACTGGTTTCGAGCCGGCCGCCGGGGGTGGCGTAGGCCACAAAGACTTGGTCGGCTAGGGCGGCGAGGTCGGCGGTGATGCGGCTTTCGGTTTGGGGGAAGATGGAGAGGATCAACAGGCGGCCGTCGGCGAGAGGCTTTTCCCAATCCGGGGGAATGCGTTTCGGCAGGCCCCTGGCGGGACAGATGATGATGGGTGGCTCGCCGCGCAAGAGAATGCGAAGGCACTCCTTTTCGACCGGGGAGTGGAAGCCGCTGACGACGCAGTGGCCGGCATCGCGCCATTGGGCGGCCTGGTCGTAGGTGCGGAGGATGAGTTTGCCAGGACAACGGGCGGAGCAGAACAGGGCCGTCGTGGGTTGCGACAGAAGGTTGAGGTTACCGAGCGCAGTCAGCTCGGACGGGGCGTGGGCGCCCAAACGCTGGCGCAAGCGGACCGGGTAACGGGGATCGTCACGCGGGATTGTCTGGGGCTGCGGCACGGGGGAATTATGAGGGATGAATTATGAATTATGAAGGGAAGCGGGCAACGGGCCGCTAGTCAAGGTTGGGAATGGCTCGGAGCATGAATTGGTCAAAGAGCGGGACGGTAAATGCCATGTCGCCATGCGCCGGGCTGTAGATCATGCCTTTCTTGATGAGTTTGGAGCGAACCGGGCCAAGGGCGTTGACCGTAACCTTCAGGGCGTCGGCGATGTCTCCGGTGCGTTGGGCGCCGGCCCCGAGGCCGGCCATGGCGCGCAGAAACCGTT
>JAPLUA010000579.1 GCA_026397855.1 Verrucomicrobiota bacterium
CCCCCCAACCTCCCCGCAATCTCCTGCGCCGCCACCCGCGCCGCAGGATTATCGCTGTACTGGTCCACCAGCCGCGACACCGCCACAAACACCCCCGCTTCCTTCTGGTCATCCGCGCAGCGCTGAGTACGCGCGGCCGCCAGCATTCATGCCATCTATCAGTTTTCGGCTCCGGAACCAGAGCCCGGCGAGGATGGCTGCCGAAAGGAACGACAGGAGCGCGCCGTAATAGAACATCCGGTCTTCGTAAACCAAGGTGACCTCGCTGCGGCCGGCCGGGATTTGCAGCGCCTGAAAGGCGTAGTTGGCTTGCAGCAGCGGCGTGGGTCTGCCGCCGACATACGCACGCCAGTTGTGGTAGAAGCATTGGGAGATGACTGCCATCGCCGGTTCGGCGGCCTCAGCCACCAGGGTGATGCGGTGGGGGCTCCAGTTGGTGGAGATGATTCGCGCCGCGGTCGGCCCATTTACGGAGACGCGCGCCTTATCCTCAGGCCGGCGAAACACCACCGCGCGAGGATCGAAGTCGGCCCGGGGCAGCGCGACGAGGGTGTTGGTCGGGTCCAGGAACAGAGGCTTCTGGCCAGCGGTAGCCATTGGCAGGGCAGTCGGGCGCGCCGTCCATTCCAGCATGTTTGTGGGGGAGGTAACCTGGCTGACGCTGAGAAAATCGGCGAGTGGCGCCCGGTAAGTGTCGGCAGACGGATACAACCAGGAGCGCAGCTCTTCTTCATCGCGGAGCCTGAGGGCGAAGAAGCCATCCACCTTCGGCAGCCCTTCGAGCAGGTTGAGGTTGTTATACAGAGCTATGCGTTGGGCCATATAACCGGTCATGACGTCAGGGAAAGTCCTGGTGCGATAGGTGAGAATCGCCTGGAGGCTGAGCAAGGCCCGCGATTCGCCCAGGGCGGGCCTGGGCTGGAAGCGGTCAACCGGCACGAACCCAGGCTCGAAAACCTCACGCAAGGCGGACGGGTTCTGGCGCGGCGCGTGGGTAGCCGCGTCGAGCCAGACCAGGCACAAGAGGCTGAAGACCAGCGCCCATCTTGATCGCGGCTTCATCGCGCATCCCAGCGCGAACCAGAGTCCCAAAATGGCCACCAGGAAGATGGCACGCGTCAGCCCGTTGAACGCGGTCACCAGCCAAAGTTCGTCTTGTGCAGGATGGCGGTAATCAAAGCCGATCAGCGCGCCGATCGCCAGAAGGAACAGGACGCCCACCGCCAGGCCGGAGCGGGAGAACCGTCGTTTGGTCTCGGGCGCCGCCCCGAGATAGGCGGCGACCCCAAACGCCGCCAGCAGCGGGACGAGAAACACCGGCAGCATGACGAACTTGACCGGAAAGCGCACCAGGGCAAGCGGCGGGAACGCGTTCAGCAACAGGGTATAAGCCCCGCCGGCGCGCCCCAGGGCGAGCACCAAACAAGCTCCGGTAATGACGGCAAACAACCACACGCGTCTATCCCGCGCGCGCCAGACAGCGATGAGCGCCAACGCCGCCATGCTGATGCCCAGGTAATAGGACGAGGTGATTTGCTGGGTATCCTGGAAGTGCACACCCACGCCATTTGGCGAAGTGCGGAAAAGCGGCACGAGGAAATTGGCCCAGCCGGTGAGCGGCATGGCCCATTCGTCGGTCACCAGACGCGGACTGCGTTGCGAGGCGCGCAGCAGATCGAGGAAGGGGAGCAGTTGAACCGCCGCGAGGCCGGCCACCAGCAGGCCCACGCCCAACAGGCGGAAGAACACCAGCCGGCGGGGCACATCGGCTTCCAGCAGTTGCAGCAGCCAGAGCGCGCCGATGGGCAGCCAGGTCAGCAGAATGACTTCGGGCGTGCCGGCAAGCATCTGCATCGTCCCAACCAACGCGGCCAGCACAAGGTGACGGCCACCGAAACGCCAGGCCCGTTCCGTCGTAAGCGCGACGAGCGGCATCCAGGCGAGGCTGGCGATGTAGTTGGGCCACATGAGACAGTTAAGCGTGAACCCGTTGAAGGCGAAGCCCAGTCCGGCAATGGTTGCGGCGAGCCGGTTGCCGGTCCAGTGGAACGCCAGGGCGTACATGGCTAGCCCGCACAGAAAAAGGTGCAGCAGGTTGAAGAGGCCGAGCGACCAGTCCAGGGGCAGCAGCAGGTAAATCAACGAGCCGGGATACAGCGCGAGGGTGTTCCACTGCGCGAGGAATGGGATGCCACAGTGGCTGAGCGGATTCCAGAGCGGGATTTCGCCGCTCCAAAAACTCTGGCGATGATAGCAGGCGAGCGGGTAACCGAACAGGCCGAAGTCCCGGAAGATGAAGGTGCGTCCGCCGAAGATGACATCGGGGAACATGAAAACGATGAACAGGCCGAGAAGCGCCGAAAACCGCCCGGGCGTAAACCAGGTCTCCGCATCCTGCGAAGGCCCAGCATCAGGTTGGTTCCAAAACATGCGGTAAAACCCTGTCATTCAAGCCAGCTTCAAACAAGCCTCAAAAAAGCTTGAAACTATGGAGGCAGTATGGTGCTGCTACAGCGGTGGCACGGTGTTGTTCCGTTAGGTATCCGTTGGGTATCGGTCAGGTAGCCCGGTGCTGGGGCGTCCCAACCGGACCCCGCTGCCTTGTTTCGATCGCAATAATATGTCCACTATTGTGGCATCCTGGACTTGAATTCCAGATGACAGATGCGTCGGAAACGCTGGCCGCCGAGAAGTTCGACTACATTCTGCTGGCCGACCTGGTGAATGACTTGCCGGATGTGCAGGCGGTGTTCGAGCGACTGCAATCCGCAGCCACCCCGCGCACGCGGCGGGTAGTGAGTTTCTTCAACAACCCCTGGCACCCGGTGCTGAGCGCGGCGGCCAAACTCGGGCTCAAATCTCCTACCCTGCTGCAGAACTGGCTTTCGACGGACGACGTCAAGA
>JAPLUA010000132.1 GCA_026397855.1 Verrucomicrobiota bacterium
CCGACCCTCCATATCCACCAGGTAGGTCATGCCGCGGACGCCGAACCAGGTGTAACCATTAAAGGTGTTGGTCTTGTCCCAATACAGCAGCTCGGTCGGCCCTTGCAGCGCCTCGTACGCGTGAAGGGAACCGGTGGCCGTCACGCCAAGCAAAGACAGCCCCACCATTGCCAAAAAGGTTCGCATTTTCATCTCTAAGGGGTTATACGGATTCCCGTGCCTGATTTCGACAGGTCAACCGAAAGAATTTGCATTGCCGCACCATGGACTTGACGCCCCGGCTTTTGGCCCTGTTGATCAGTTCCGCCGTGACCGCCCTGGCCAAGCCAGCCCGGTTTGAACGCCACGAGATTGCCGATTTTCCTGCCCCCTACCAGCTCGCGGCCAGCGATGTGAACGGCGATGGAAAACCCGACGTGATTGTGCTCTCCATCGAGAGTAATCGGGGGGATTGGTTCGAGAACCCCACGTGGAAGCAGCACGCTATCGCCCGGACGGCGAAGAATATTGATCTGGCGCCGCATGACATTGACGGGGACGGCCGGCCGGAAATTGCGCTGGCGAGCGGATTTGCTTACACGGAGGACAAACAGGCCAACCAGATTCAGTGGCTGAGCCGCTCGGCGACCCTGGACCAATCCTGGCAGATTCATTTCATCGCCACAGATCCAGTGGTGCATCGGCTCCGCTGGGGTGATCTGGAGGGCGATGGCCGCGCTGAACTCATTCACGCGGCGATTGTTGATCCTGGCTTCAAGGATGTAGCCCATACCCAACCTGTCCACCTATGGGCTTTGCGCGTCCCGCCCAAGCCCGCGGCAGATGCGTGGAAGGTCTGGACCATTGACGAGTCACTGAGGCTGCTGCACGGAATCTTTGTTGGCCGTCTCGATGGCAAGGACCGACGTGACGAGATTCTGACAGCGAGTGCTGAGGGAATCCACCGGTATCACTTTGAAGGCTCCGGGAAAATCGGCCATTGGCAGAAGTCCCTCATCGCAGCCGGCGCCCCCGGCGCAAGCGAGGTAGCGCCAGGCAAGCTCGGTCCGGGAAAGATGTTCATTGCCGCGATCGAACCGTATCACGGCAATCAAGCGGTCTTCTACACCCCGGCAGCAAAGGCTGGCCCTTGGGAACGACACGTTCTGGCCACGACGCTGAAGGAAGGGCACGCGTTGGCCGTCGCTGATTTCGACGGCGACGGGGCGGACGAGATCGTTGTCGGCTGGCGGGCCGAGGGTGGCGGGCTTGTTTTGTTTCACCAGGCCGATTCATCCGGCCACCAGTTCACCCGGTTTGAGATTCAGCGGGGCGTGGCGGCTGAGTGTGCTGTCGCCGCCGACATGAACGGCGACGGAAAGCTGGATCTCGTCGTGTCCGATGGCGCGAACAACAAGGTTCTCTGGTATCAGGGCAAATGAAGGCTGGCGAATCGCGCCTGGCAACGGCTGCCCTGGCGCGCGGGGATTGCACTCCGGCAGAGACCGTAGCGAGGGCTACTTGAACAGGCGCGGCAGGAAGGTGGTGAGCGGAGGGAAATAGGTGATTAGCAGCACGCCGATCAGAAGCACAAACAGCATTGGCATCGTGGCGCGGGTGACCTCCGCCATCGGCTTGTTAAACCGGTAGGAGGAAAGCAGCAGGTTCAAGCCTACCGGCGGAAAGAGGAAACCCAGTTCCATGTTCGCGAGGAAAATGATACCGAGATGGATGGGGTCCATGCCGAAGGCGACGCCCAGCGGCACCAGCAGCGGCACGACTACGATGATCGCCGCGTAGATTTCAACCAGCCCGCCCACGAATAGCAGCACCACGTTCAATCCCAGCAGGAAAAGCCATTTCGAGCCTACCATCTGGGTGGCCCACTCGACCATCTTGTCAGGAAGCTGCGCATCCACCAGGTAATGAGTGAAGCCGAGCGCAACGCCCAGAATCAGCAGCACTCCGCCGACCAGCAATCCGCATTCGGTGATAACCCGGGGCAGGTCCTTGAAGGGACGCAGGTCGCGGTGAATCACCGTCGTCACCAGGAGCGCGTAGGTCGCGGTCACCGCAGCCGCCTCGACGGTGGTAGGCACATAAAAGAGGGAAACAATGGCTACCACCGGGATCAGCATCTCCCACTTGGCATCCCACAGCGCGGCCCCGGCTTCGGACCAGTGGAACACGGGGCGGTCCACCGCGTCTTTGGGCCCTTTGCGAATGCCCCACCATGCGGTCAGCGCAACCAGCAGCACCCCGGGGCCGATCCCGCCCAGGAACATCTCCTTGATGGTCAGGTCGGCATGGGCGCTGTGGTTGGCAACGATGGTGTAGAGAATCAGGGGCAAGCACGGGGGGAACAGCATTCCGAGCGAGCCGGCACCGGTCAACAGGCCGAGCGCGTCGCGCTCGGAATAGCGTGTCGCCAGCAGGACCGGCATGAGCACGCCGCCCAGGGCAAGGATGGTGACGCCCGACGCGCCGGTAAACGAAGTAAAAAAGGCGCACACCAGGGCGGTCACGATCGCCGGCCCGCCGCGGAACTGCCCGACCATCGCTTGAAACACCCGCACCAGGCGCTTGGACGCCCCGCCCTCCGCGAGAAAATAACCCGCGAGGGTAAAGATGGGGATGCTGGGCAGCATGTTATTGGTGGTGAGGCTGTAGTGTTTGAGGGGCACCGCCTGGATCGGCAGATCGTGCCCCCAAAACAGGATCAGCGCCGCCCCCCCCAGAGCGGTGAACACCGGCGCGCCCAGGAGCGTCGCCAGCCCCAAAGCCACCAGGGCCGGAATCATCAGCCGTTCCGGAGACCCCGGCGCCCAGATCGCCATTCCCACGGCGGCAGCGGCCAACCCGAGGGCTATCGCTCGCCCGGCATATTTCTCCGAGGCATGCCAGACCAGCCGCAACAGGATCATTGCGAAGCCGATGGGCAGGATAAGTTGGATGACCCAGACCGGGATGCCGTAAACGAGAATCCTTCCCAGCGGCCGCATCCCCAACACGTATTGAAGGCTGGCCAGGAAGAGAAAGAAGGTGATCGCCGCCGCAAAGGCGCTGCTGAAGATCTGCGCCGACGCCCTGGCCCGCCCCTTGAGCAGAGTCTGCACCGGTGAAAGCGCCAGCAACCGGTGGTCCCGGGCCGCGATGGCCCCGCCCAGCATCCCCACGATCAGCGTCAGGTGCTGCACAATGGCGCTGGAGCCCGAGATGCCCGTCTTAAACACCATGCGCAGGAGGATCTCCACCACGGGCAGCAGCAGCATGGCCGCCAGCGGCACCACCAGCAGGAGATTTTCGCACTGGCAGAACCAACGCTGCCCGCGAGATCGAGCCGGGGACCCGGGCGACCCAACCAGGCCGGGAGTCAGAACGGGGACGCTGCTCATTGCGGCTTGGCCCCGCCGCCAGCGCGATACTCTTTCGCAATCCGCTGCGCTTCATCAAACATATCCGCCGGCACGACTTTTCCCCGAATCTGGCCCTGCACCTTGTCAATCACCGCGCGCCATTCGGAGTCCACTTCGGGGGTCACCTTTTGCACCATGAGCCCACGCTTGACCATGGCCGCCACGGCGGCATCGCTCTCAGCCCGCCCGGCCGCTTTGACCTGCTGGCCCGTCTCGGCGGCGATCTTGAGCAAGGCCTCCCGCACGGCGGCGGGAACACGATCCCACGTCTTCTTATGCACGACCGCGGCGCCCACCAGCGGACCCCAGTTCAACTCCAGCATGTGCTTGGTCTGGCTGTCCAACTGAGCCGCGAGCGCGAAAATGGGCACGGTCGGCACGGCGTTGATGGTGCCCGACAACAGGCACTGCGGGATGCCCGTCGCCTCCAGGGACACCGGGTTGAACCCGCTGGCCTTCCACACGTCATACGCCGCGGGGCTGTCGGACCCCGAGTAAACCTTCAGCTTTCGCAAGTCATCCGGATGCACCACCGGGGACTTGGAGAAGAACCGCACCCAGCCGGAATCGCTCCAGAACAGGACGATGTATCCCTTCGCCAGCAGTCGCGAGTCGAGCTGCGGGCGCATCTTCTGCGCCACATAGTCGAGCTCATCCAGGTTGCGGAAGAACATCGGCATCACCTGCATGGCCAGGGCGGCGGGATCAATTTCCGAGAGCCCGCCCGTCGTGATCAGGCCGGCATCCAGGTTGCCGGTTTGCATCAGGCCCACCATGTCCGCTTCGCTCCCCTGTGTGCCGCCGGGGAAGATGACCAACTGCACGGCGCCATCCGACGCCTTGCGCCATTTCTCGCCCATCGCCTGGAGGCTCTTATGGTAGGAGGTGCCGGCCGGCGCGAGGGTGCCGAGCTTGAGCCGGATGGGTTTGTCAGCCGCCCGCAGAGCGGGCCCAGCCAGCATCAGGCCAAGAATCAAGCAGAAGCGAATGTAACGGTTCATGAAAGGATAAGCTTATTCGGAAGGTGATGGCAAAACCCCGTAGCAGCCGAGGTAACGAGGCTCAAACTTCAAAGCAATCAGAGCCTCCTCACGTCGGCTGTTACGGCTTTGAGATTGGTTCCCGGATTTCGGTTTCCCGTCTCCCGACGGCCCGGTGCGCAGGAAAAGCTGGTCGGTGCGCGCGAGGAGCCACTTGGCCCGGCGCTGCATGACGAGGTTGGCCAATCGCCACTCCGGTCTCAGGTCGGGGTTGATCGCCAGAGCCTGCTTGAGCAGCGACTCGAACTCCTTCAGATCC
>JAPLUA010000182.1 GCA_026397855.1 Verrucomicrobiota bacterium
GCGGCGCACATCCTCGCGCCAGGCTGCCAGTTGCCGCCGCCGCTGCTCCACCGGCACGGATTCGTCGTCCGCCACGTCGTCAACCTCCCGGCAAAACGCATAAAGGGCCGACATGCCGTCGCGTTTAGCCCTGGGCAATAACACGAAAGCAAGCGCCAGATTCGACGCGCTCTTCCGCGTGATCTTCCGGCACTCGTGCATCGCTCAGGGCAGGATCTCCGGCGGTTCCCCGGCGCGCGGGGGCGGCAAGCCGCCCGTTTCCGCCAGCGTCGGGTTGTGGGGGCGATGCGGCCGCCTCAGCCGACGCCGCTTTCGCGGTTTCGACGCCTCCGAGCTATCGCTGCCGTCGCCATCTGCCTCGCTGTTTTTGGAGGCATCCGGTGAGGAATGGTGACGGCGATGATGACGGTGCCGGTGGCGGCGAGACTTGCGGAAGAAAAGCGCCCATATCAGGCCCCACGCCGAAACCAGCACAATCGCCCCCACCAAAATCAGGCGCTCAACCGTCCCCTGGCTGAAGGTTTTCCACTGGGTCAGGATCTCCTCAAGCTCCGGGGTGGCGAACATGAACTGAATGTAACTCATGCGGAACCCTCCTTCACCGCCGCCCCCGGCGGCTCCTCCGGCTCGTTACCGGTGCTTAGATTGAGGCGCTGCATGCGATACCTTAGAGCATGGCGGCTGATTTTCAACTGCTCGGCCGACCTGGTGAGGCTGAAGTGGTTTTGTTCCAGGATGCCGGTGATCAGATCCCGCTCATAATTGGCCATCATCTCGTCCAGCGACTCCGCGCCGGTCGGCTTCGGCGGGGAAGCCTTGTGCAGGCGGGCCTCGATCTGGAAATCCGGCAGGCTCCCCGGCTGGATCTCGCTGGTCGTTTCGAGGATCAGCGCCCGTTCGATCACGTTGCGCAGCTCGCGCACGTTCCCGGGCCAGTGGTGCGAGAGCAGCTTCTGCCGGGCGGCCCGGCTGATCGTGCGGGTATTCTTGTTCAGCGACACGCCGAAGTTCCTGAGGAAGTATTCGGCCAGGATCGACACGTCGTCCCCGCGCTCGCGCAGGGGCGACAGCCGGAACTGGACCACGTTCAGCCGGTGAAACAGGTCCTCCCGGAACTGATCCTCGCGGATGGCTTCCACGATGTCGCGGTTGGTGGCCGCCAGGAGCCGGACGCTCACCTTGAGCTCCTGCGTGCCGCCCACGCGCCGGAACGTGCCGTCCTCCAGGAACCGGAGCAGCTTGGCCTGCAGGGGCCGGCTCATGTCTGCTATCTCATCCAGAAAGATCGTCCCCCCGTCCGCTTCCTCCACGCGGCCCAGCTTCTGTTTCAAGGCGCCGGTAAATGCGCCCTTTTCATGGCCGAACAGCTCGCTCTCCAGCAAGGTCTCCGGAATCGCGGCGCAGTTGATCCGCACATAGCTTGACCGGCTGCGCTGGCTCAGCCCGTGCAGGGCGCCGGCAACCAGCTCCTTGCCCGTTCCGCTCTCCCCCAGGATCAGCACGCGCGCCGCAGTCGGCGCGACGGTCTGGATCAGCTGCCGCAGCTCCCGCATTTTGGCGCATTCGCCCACGATCTGTTCGAGGCTGTAGGCCTCGCTCGCCCGGGCGCGGAGGTTTGCATTTTCCCGGAGCAGCCGGTAGCGCTCCCCGCAGCGCGCCACTGCGTGCAGGAGCTCCTCCGGCGCAAACGGCTTGGCCAGGTAATCAATCGCCCCGGCCTGGATCGCCTCCACCGCCAGCTTCGGCGTCGCGTAGGCGGTGATCATCAGGACAGGCATATCCGGCCACCGCGCGCGCGACTTTGACAGAAACTCGTAGCCGGTCATCCCGCCCAGCCGCGCATCCGTGATCACCATGAAGAAGTCTTCCCGCGCGAGCAGCTCCAGGGCTTCCTCCGCCGACTCGACCGTTCGGACAGAATAGCGCTCATCGGTCAGCACCGTCTTGAGCGAGAGGCGCATGTTCTTCTCGTCGTCCACGACGAGCACGGGTGGCAGCCGCAGGCTCATGCGTCGGTCTTCAAACTTCGGTCTTCGGGTTTCATATCGGTTTCGGCAGCTTAATCAGGGCCTTGGCGGGGAATACTAGGACAAAGCGCGCCCCCTTTCCAAGCTCAGAATCCACCTGCACGGTGCCGCCGTAGAGTTCGACATTGTGCTTCACCGTCGCCAGGCCCAGCCCGGTGCCCTTGGCTTTGGTGGTGTAGTAGGCCTCGAAGATCTTTCCCTGCTTCTCCGGCGGTATTCCGGGGCCGTCGTCGCGTATTGAAACCTCGACTGAGAAGTCGGTGTGGCACTGGGCGGCGACAAAGACCCTGCCGCCCTTGTCGCCGAGGGCTTCGCGGGCATTCTGCAGCACATTGATGAATGTCTCGGAAAGGTGCCGCGGCTGCATCAGCAGCGGCGGAAAGCCCGCCCCGTATTCCCTGTGAACCTGGATCGGGAAAGGGACCGCAGGCGGGAACACCCGCTCAATGGCGGCATCCAGCGCCTCGATCACGTTCAGCTTCTCCACATGGCCCTCGCTCAGCTGCGCGTAGCCCATGATTTCGGTGATAATGCGATCCGACCGCTCAACCTCCTCCTGGATGATGCGGATCTGCTCGGCG
This sequence comes from Verrucomicrobiota bacterium, assembly GCA_026397855.1. Lineage (GTDB taxonomy): Bacteria > Verrucomicrobiota > Verrucomicrobiia > Limisphaerales > UBA8199 > JAPLUA01. The sequence continues at coordinate 2,609 of JAPLUA010000182.1, forward strand.
GAGACCGGCCGGCCGTGCTTGAGGGCACGCTGGAGGGAGAAGGCCGCGTTGTTGATGATGGCCAGCGGGTTCTTGATCTGATGGGTGAACTCGGCCGCCACCCGGCCCGCCGACCGTAATTGGCCTTCGCGCAGGGCGAACTCCCGCGCTTCCTCCACTTCCCGCCGCTGGCGCTCCATCAGCACCTGCACCCCATAGCAGCAGATCGTCATCAGGATCAGCAGCACCAGCCGCAGCAGCAACGGCTCCGCCGGATTATCCGGCGTCCCGGGGAAAAGCACATCCCGGTCGTCCCCCGAGTAATCAGCCACCTTGATCAGGATGAGCCCGGCCAGCACGTAGCAGGCGATCAGCGTCAGGTTGAGCATGATTTGTGACGTGGCCCGCGGCACGCTCACCGCGCCGCGCACGATCAGCCCCAGAAAGAGCCAATACAGCGTGCTGTCATACCCGCCCGTCACCACCGTCAGGGCGGACAGGAAAATCCCATCCACCAGGCTCATGGCGAACACCACCCACGACACCAGGGGCAACGGCAGCCGGCGCATCCCCAACAGCACGCTCGCCACCACGACATTCACGCCGATGTAGATCCAGAGGAAGTATTGCGTGGTCTCCACCGCGATCTCCAGCGTCCCCAGGACCTTGCCGAACCACGGCGTGAAGTAAAACGAGTGCAGCAGCATCGCTATGGCGGCCGCCTTCAGGGGCAGGACGATGTCCCGCTCCATGATGGTAATCCGGTCAATGAGTTGCGGCGCGTCCGGCGCCGGGATTTTCAGCAGCTCGGCCGCCCGCGCGGGGAACCGTGCGATGGCGCTTGCCAGGTCCCGGAATCCATAATGCCTAAGCCGCTGCCATAAACCGTAATTCATAAACAGCAGTGCATAGGCGTGCCTCCCCCCACTATCGGACCAGCTCCAGCGCCCGTCCGGCCACTTTGTCCGTTGGCCACAGCCGGCCCAGCCCCTCGTAGCCGCACGACAGCAACCCCTCCTCCGGGCCAATGAATTCCACCCCCCGCGCCTTGAGCCTGCCGACGTTTTCCTGCGTCGCGGGATGCAGCCACATCTTCCCGTTCATCGCCGGGGCCACCAGGATCCTGGCCTTCGGATTCAGGGCCAGGGCCACGCAGCTCAACGCATCGTTGGCCACCCCCAGCGCCAGCTTGGCGATGGTGTTGGCCGTCGCCGGCGCCACCAGCAGGAGATCCGCCTCGTCGGCCAGCTTGATATGCGCAGGCTGCCAGCCCGCGTCGTCGTCATACAGATCGGTGACGACCGGGTGGCGGGACAGAACCTTGAAGGTCACGGCTGTAATAAAGCGCAGCGCGTCGGCTGTCATCACGACATGCACCTCGCACTCCTCCCGGGTCAACTGGCTCGCCAGCTCCGCAGCCTTGTAAGCCGCGATCGAGCCCGTCACCCCCAGCACAATATTCTTCCCAGCGCTCATCTTGAATCACGCATCACAACTCCGGCGCCTGCGCCCGTTCCGCGCGCAGCTTCTCCGCCTCCACAATCGCCAGCATCCGGCGCAAGTCCTCAGGGATGGTGTTGCTCAAAAGCAGGTAATCGAAATGCTTCCACTGGCTGATCTCCTGCCGCGCGACACCCAGCCGTTTCTGGATGACCGGCGCCGAATCCGTGCCCCGCCGGCGGAGGCGCTGCTCCAGGAGCTCCATCGAGGGGGGTGTTAGAAAGACCGATACCAGCGCCCGTTTAAGTTCCGCGTCCTCCTGCGCCTTCTCGCGGATGGTCGCCGCCCCCTGCACATCCACATTGAGCAGGACATCCTTGCCCTGCCGCAGTTTGCCCAGCACCTCTGCCTTCAGAATGCCGTAGCTGTTGCCATACACGGTAGCGTGCTCCAGGAAATTGCCCGCCTGCAGCCGCTTGAGGAAGGACGTGGCGTCCAGGAAGTAGTAATCCACCCCGTCCCGTTCCCCCTCGCGCGGATCGCGCGTGGTGCAGGTCACGGCGCGCGTCATTTGGGGGCGGGCCGCCAGCAGTTGATGGCAAAGCGTGGTCTTGCCTCCGCCCGAAGGCGCTGAAATCAGCACCAGCAACGGGTTGGTGGTCGGCAACGCCCTGGGTGGGCTCTCGCCCCTGGATTCTCGATTCTCAGCGCTCATCTGCGGTTCTCGGGTTTCGGTTTTCATTGTCCGTCCGGCATGGCTTGCTCCCGGAGCTTCCTTATTATTCCACATTCTGGACCTGCTCGCGGAACTTTTCGAGTTCCGCCTTCAGCGTCACCACCTCGCGGGAGATCAGGCTGTCGTTGGCCTTGGAGCCGATGGTGTTGATCTCCCGGTTTATCTCCTGTGCCAGGAAGTCCAGCATCCGGCCGACCGGCTCTTTTGATTTCCGGCCGTCGTCGAACTGCTGGAAATGGCTCTGGAGCCGCGTCAGCTCCTCCGAGATGTCCGAGCGGTCGGCGAAATAGACCACTTCCTTGAGCAGCCGCTCGTCCTCGACCCCGGGCGCCTCCAGGCCGGCGCTCTTGATCCGCTCGACCAGTTGCCGGCGATACCGCTCCGCAACGGCCGGCGCGTGCCCCGTGATGTGGGCCGTCGCCTTTCGCATTACCGCCACCCGCATCGCCAGGTCCTCCGCCAAGTGGGCCCCTTCCCGCTCCCGCATCTTCATCATCTGCGTCAGCGCCTGCTTCAGCGCCTTCTCCACAGCCGGCCAGAAATCCTCTTCCACCGCCAGGTCGGCGTCGGTTTGCAGCACTCCCGGCGCCCTCGTCACCTGGTCCAGCGTCACCGGCCCGGGTAGCTTGAGCTGCTTCGACAACCGGGCCAGCTCGCGCGCATACGCCTTCGCCAGCGGGATGTTCAGGTGCATTCGCGCCGATGCCTTGCCGGCGCCCGCGTGCAGCAACACCCGCACAGTGACCCGTCCGCGCGCAATGTGATGGTTTATCAGGTCGCGAATCTGGGCTTCCAGCAACTCCATTTCGCGCGGCAGATTGACCGAAATCTCCATCTGCTTCCGGTTCACCGAACTCAGCTCCACGGTGATCTTGAAGCCGTCCTGTGCACAGTCCCCGCGCCCATATCCCGTCATTGATTTCATCCGGCAGGAGTATGCGCAGCCCCCGCCCCCCAGGCCAGTCAATTCTGCCCCCCAAATCCCCTTTGAACCCGCCTGCGGGGCCTGCTATCTTCCCCCCACGTGCAGACCCAATTCGGCTATATCATGAGCGGGGCGGTCGCGCTGGCGCTTCTGGCCTCCGGCTGTTCCGTTAGCGACTCATCGCGCAGCGTCTCCGGCACCATCGAGACCGACGAGGTCCGGGTTGCCTCGCGCTACGGCGGCCGCGTGGAAAAGACTCTCGCCATGGAGGGCGACTCCCTGAAAGCCGGCCAGCTCATTGCGGAGCTGGATGCCGCCGAGCTTGCCGCCAAGCGCGACCAGGCGGCGGCCCAGCTCGCCGAGCTGGAGGCCGGACCGCGCAAGGAGGAGATCGCCACCGCCCAGCATGAGTGGGAAGCCCGGATGGCGGAGCTCGACCAGGCACGGATGGATGACAAGCGCGCCGGGGAGCTCTTCAGCCAGAAAGCCATCTCCGCGACCGAGCACGACCAGGCCGCCACCCGCGCCCGAACCCTGGAAAAGAGCGTGGCTGCCGCCAGGAGCCGCTACGACCTTCTGCTGGCCGGCACGCGGCCCGAACAGCTCGCCCAGGCCCGCGGACAACTGGCCGAGATCAACACTCACCTGGGCGAGATGAAGGTGTCCGCCCCCTCCGATAGCGTGCTGGAAACCCTCAATGTCAAAGTCGGCGATGTCCTGGCCCCCAACCAGCAGGTGGCAACCCTGCTGCTCACCAACCGGCTCTGGGTCAGGGTCTTTGTGCCGGAGCCGTGGCTGGGCCGCATCCAGCCCGGCGAACGGGTCAAGGTGCGCGTGGATTCCGACCCCGGCCAGGACTTTTCCGGCGTGGTGGAGCAGATCGCCCGCGCCGCCGAGTTCACCCCCCGCAACGTGCAGACTGTCGGCGAGCGCATCAAGCAGGTCTTCGGCATCAAGATCCGGCTCGACAACCGCGCCGGCAATCTGCGCGCCGGCATGGCAGCGGATGTGTTCTTCGCCAACATCCCGAAGTGAATCCCACGGAGGGCGAGCGTCCTCGCCCTCCCGGTTTGGCTTTCCTACCACGCCTCGACAGGTCCCCTGGGCACTGCAATAGATCCGCCCTGGGCTGCGCCGGGCTCCTGCATGAATGAGGCCGTCATGGGCGGCGGACGGAAGCGCGGCTTCAAGTCGCCGTTCTCGTCCAGGAATTGCCGCCGCCAGAGGCGGTAGCGGTCCAGCAGCTCCAGGAACTCCGCCCGGCTGGAGATGCGCACCACTTCGTGGTTGAACTCCCTGGCCGGGCCAAACCGTTTCGAATACCAGGGCGCCACCTTCCGGAACATCCGGCACGCATGAGCCTCGCCGAACACCTCGATCATCAGGTCCAGGTGGCGGCACATGACGCGCACCCGCTCATCGAACCCAGCCTCAGGCAACAGCTCGCCTGTCTTCAGGTAGTGAAGTGTGTGCTGGAATATCCACGGGTTGTAGAAAGCGCCCCGGCCGATGCTGACGCCAGCGCAGCCCGTCTGCTCGAGCATCATCTTCGCCGCCTCGGGAGTGGTGACATCCCCGTTGCCGATGACGGGGATCCGTTTGAGCGCCTGCACCACGGCGCGGATGCCGGCCAGGTTCACCCTGCCGCCGAAACCCTGCTCGCGCGTGCGTCCATGCACGAAGATCGCCGCCACCCCCACATCCTCCAACGCCCGCGCCAGGTCCGGGGCTGTAAGGTTTTCGTCGTCCCAGCCCAGCCGCATCTTGGCGGTGATCGGCATTTTCACCGCCTCCACCATGCCCCTGGCCAGCCGGGCTGTTTTACCCAGCTCGGTCATCATCGCCGAACCCCCGCCGATGCGGCAGACCTTGCGCACCGGGCAGCCCATGTTGATGTCGGCCGAAGCGACCCCCAGGGACTCGAGGTAAGCCGCCGCATCACGCATCTCTTCCGGCACCGAGCCGAATAACTGCACCGCCAGGGGTTGGTCCGCAGTGGCGGTTTCAATCAGCTTGAACGCTTTGGCCCTTTTCTCGATGAGCGACCGCGCGTTGACCAGGTCGGTCGTGGCCAGCCCCAGGCCGCCCAACTCGCGCACGGTCAGCCTGAACGGCAGGTTGGTATAGCCCGCCAGCGGTGACAGGAAGAGGTTGGAGGTCAATGTCAGCGACCCGAAATGCATTGTTCCTACTGTAGCAGCCGGGGTCCGGCGTGGCGATGGGTATTCCCGCCGCGTGTGGGCCATCGGTTCCAGGAGCAGGCACGAAAGCTGCACACTTGCGCACGACACGCTTCTTCTCCCTATCTTCCATTCAGAATGGAGGGTTGGGGAGAGGAGGCGCCCGGAACCCTTGCCCAGGAAAACGGATCTCTTCTCCCCGGCCCTACGGCTTTCGGCACTTGATGGCGGTAAGCGTGCCGTCGAAGGATGTCAGGTAGGCGTTGGTGCCGTCGCAGGCCAC
>JAPLUA010000273.1 GCA_026397855.1 Verrucomicrobiota bacterium
CGCCGACTTGCAGTCGGCAGAGCGCACGAACAGTCCGGCAGCCCTAAAGAGTCCCAACGGCCGCAGATTACAAATCTGCGATACAGCAGATTGAAAATCTGCGCTACACCTTCGGGCTGGCCTGACGTTTGCAGCTTCCGAACCGGTCTTGTATTGGCGTTGGAGCAGTGCGTGGAGGCAGCCCTCGTAACGCAGATTTTCAATCTGCTGTATCGCCGACTTGCAGTCGGCAGAGCGCACGAACAGCCCGGCAGCCCTAAAGAGTCCCAACGGCCGCAGATTATAAATCTGCGATACAGCAGATTGAAAATCTGCGCTACGCCTTCGGGCTGGCCTGACGTTTGCAGCTTTGGAACCGGCGGTGCGCATCAAGTCTGCCTCCTGGCTTACTTCCCGGCGATGCTCTTCGCCTGCCGGATCATCCATTCCAGCTTCCTGGCGCGGGCGTCGGCGCCATAGACCTCCGGCACGCCGCCCAGATATCCGAGCAGCCGGTCGGGCGTGACCTCGCCGGCATAAGGGCTCGATACCAGCCACTCGGAGAAGGCGCTGGCTGTGGTGGCCAGGCGCAGGGCGGGGCTGGCTTGCTCCAGCGGCACGGCGTTGCCGGTGTAGGGCACGGGCCACTCCTGCTCGCGGTAATCGGTTGTGCCGGGAACCTTGTAACGGACCCGCACGGTAGCGAGCGGGCCGCTCCCGCGCGGGTTCACCTCGACCACGTAAAGCGCGTTGCCGGACTCGGCGGCGCCGATCTCGGCCGCATCCACGGTGTTGTCGCGGAACTGCTCCTTGGTGAGCTGATGTTTCGCGTAGCCGATCTGGCGATAGGCGGTGACGCGGGCCGGGTTGAACTCGACCTGCACCTTCACGTCCGACGCCGCCACGTGCAGCGCCCCGGCGAGCTGGCCGGCAAACTCCGTCGCCGCTTCCTCGGGCGTGTTGACGAAGCCATACCGGCCATCGCCGTTGCGGGAGAGCACCTCCAGCAAGTCGTCGTTGTAACCCTCCCAGCCGATGCCGAAGCAATCGAGCGCGATGCCCTGCTTGCGGTTGGCCTCGACCTTCGCCTTGAGCGCCTCGGGTTCCACGTTGCCGAGGTTGGCCGCGCCGTCGGTGAGGATCACGACGCGGTTGACGCCGTTGGCCTGGTAATGCCGCAATGCGGTCTGGTAGGCAAGGTTCATGGCGTCTTCCAGATTCGTCCCGCCTTGCGGGGTAAGTCCGGCGACCTCCCCGGTTGCCTGGGCCGCCTGGTTCCCGGGCACGCCGTCCACCCACAACCGGGCGGTCCGCCCGAAGGTGACCACGCTGAACTTGTCCTGCGGCTGGAGTTGGGCGGCCAGCACGCGCAAAGCCTCGCGGATGATCCGCACACGGTCGGCGCGCTCCATGGAGCCAGAGTTGTCCAGCAGCAGCACGAGGTTCAGCGGGCGGCCCGGCTGGCGTCCGAGCGCGGCGGTCTTGATCGAGAAGCGCAGCAGGTCGCGGTTCTGCGCGAACGGATACTGCGCCCGTTCCCAGGCAAACGCGACCGGCACGCCCGGCGGCGGCTCCGGGTCACGGTAATCCAAGGCGTTGATGAACTCCTCGCTGCGCACGGTGGCCGGCTCCGGCATGACACCCTTCTCCAGGCTGGCCCCCGTGAGCTTGAAAGAGACATCGCTCACGTTGAGCGAGAAGGTGGAGAAGGTATTGTCGCTGGTTTGGACTTCAGGCTGGGGAATCGCGGCGGGCTTGGATGGGGCAAGGTCAATTTGCTGCCCGGTGGTTTGTGTTTGCAGCCGATCCACATCGGCCTGAGCGCGGGTAATCTTCTGTTCCACTTGCAAACGACCTTCTTCGAGGGCCTTGATGCCGCCCTGGCTTAGCTCCTTCCGTTGATCTTGTCGGCGCTGCCTGTAAACTTCAGCCACGGCGTTCGCAATCTTGGCTGCCTCCTCGGGCTTATCGCTCTTCGCACGAATCTCCAGGAGGCTGGTATTAGGCACGGGATGCACATCGAGGCTGTTCTTCAGAAGTTGAACCGTCTCGGCCGTTGTGAGCGCATCACCCGCTCCTTTCTTTCCGGCCCAGGCTTTCTTTAGGTCGAGGTTCTCGGCAACCTTTCCGAGAACTGCCTCAGACTGAAGGACCTCCGTTTCGCTCTGAACAAAGTAGGGGTCATAACCGACCGTGCTTCCACGATTTGAGAGGCCCATGATATCGGATTGATCTTGCTCGACCTTGAGACGCGTGCTGCTGCTGAAATTGCCCTGTTTGCCACGAAGCTTGTCCCAAAGGGTAGTGCTTGGAGCGGACGCAGGCTGTGCCCGATCCACAATCTCGACCATGCTCGCCTTGGGTAGCGCTACATCAACCCCCTCGGACGCGATCTTCGAGTCGAGGATTTGGCGGAACCGCTGCAGTTCCTCCAACTGCTGCTTTCCTTCAACGTATTGGCGGCTCTTCTGATCCGCACCGTTGCTGTCCTTGAGCGCCAGGCTCGTGTCTCCTTCTGTCGAGGGAAGGACAACGGCAGACGGAGCGCGCCGAGGAGCTTCTGTGGGGGGGGCCTTGCCAGAATTGAGGCCGATGGCAGGCGCGGGGGTGTAGCCGACGGCATTCAAGCTGTAAGCAGCCTCTTCGAGACCGTGGCGCATGGCGGTCTTGCCTTCCGAACTGAGCTTCTGGCGTCCGGTCTCTTCGGAGTCGGCCACCACGAAGTCTTTGGCCTTGTTCTCGGCCTTGAACTTCAGGGTGCCGGCGGAGAGTTCATCCTTTGCACGGCCGCCGCTGAGCCCCAAGCGGGGCGTTTCTTCAGTCGAAGACCGCGCATACAACTCTGTGGGCTTTCCTGCGGAAGCCGGTGCGCCTCGTTCAACGAGGCGTCTCTCTACGTCACTGAAATTCAGGACGACGCCCTCCTCCAGCCGGCCAAGCGCTTGAGGCGTGTCCGTCGCGGGCTTTGGCCCTGCCACAGCACCCTGTTGGCGATAGAAACGGTTCCCCGCCACCACGTTTCCCAGCAAGGGAACGTCTCCCAGCACGGGAGGTTGCTTCCCGGCCGCCTGGGCGAGCTTGCGCTCTTTGCTCGTGTCGAAGTTCCATGCGTAGTTCAGGTTCTGGGCGTCTCCGTTTCTTGAAAGCCCGAAGGTGATGGCATCCTTACGCTTGGCGAACAAGTCATCCGAGGCAGCCACGGCTGTCGGCTGATCTTGTGCTGGTTTCGCAGGACGGCCGGAGGCCACGCCTCCATAACCACCGTATGAGCGATCCATTCCTCCGCCGCCCGCCCCTCCGCCGCCGGACCGGCCTGCGGAATCGTCATAAAACGCCTTCATCCGCGCGGCGTCAGGCTCAGGCTGCCCGCTATAAGTAACACGGGCGGTCCTATTCTCGTCGTCCGGTTGACCACCCTTAGGCAGGACAATCGCCGCGCCGGCGGATTCGGCCGGCTTGGCCGCCGCGCGCGAGCTTGGCAGGGGGGTCACTGACTGCGGGCGCCGGGCCTTTCCTGACTCACCCCGTTCCGGTCGTCCATCCTGCCCGAGGCTCAATCTCATGACATCGGGCTCCGCCGGCGCCGAGGGCGCGGGAGCCTCCTCGTTCTTCGCTAGGGACCAGGTATTAAACGAATGATTCCGTACGCGGTATGCCGCCTTCGCTTTCGCTCTCGACAAAGTGGGCAGCATCAATGCGCTGATGATCATCACACATCCCAGCGCGCAAACGGCTGGAATGATCCAGGACGTCGTCCGCCGTCGCGGCTGGGTAAGTTCCCCGGGCGCACCGGTCTTGAACTGCCGGAGCAGCTTCTGGCGTCGCCGCTCTTCCATCCGGAGGGGCAGCAGTGGGGCGGCGGCTTGCGCGGTCGGGGTGGTGAAGGTTTCGCGCACGAGGCTGACGGTATGCTTGAGCCTCTCGTAAAGGGCGGCCAATTCGGGATCCTGGACCAGCCTCTGGTGCAGCGCCGCCGCCTGGTCGTGCGGCAGTTCCCCCAGCAGCAGCGCGGTGAGGCTGGCCCCCAATTCGTCGTGCGGCTTTTGAGGCATCTCAGGATTCATAAGAAAGTTCGCGCCGATCTGTGGCCGGGCGTTTCGGATTTCGGGTTTCGGGTCTGCTTCGGGCTTCGGACCTCGGATTTCGGATTTCCGCCCTTGGCTTCATGGCACGACTCCATTCCTGGCCAGCTCGTCGGCGATGGTTTTCAGGGCGTGGTGCAGGAGGTAGCCGACGTGGCCGATGTTCAGGCCGGTATGGGCGCTGATTTCCTTGTAGGAGAGGTCCTCATTGAACTTGAGCCGGACCAGTTCGCGGCTGCGGTCGTCGAGGCTTTCCAAGCTGAGACGCACCAGCCCGATGCCTTCCCAGCGTGCGATTTGCTCATCCGGCAGCGGCTGGGGGTCGGCGGGGTCATCGGCCGCCGGGGAGCCATCATCGCCGGCCGGGCCGAGCGGCACGGTCCTGCCGGCCTGCCGCCGATGGTTCAGGGCCAGGTTATGCACGGTGCGATAGAGCCAGCGCTGCGGCTCCCGGACCCCGTCAAATCGTGCATGCAATCGCATGAAGGTTTCCTGGACAATGTCCTCAGCAGCACCGGCATCGCTGGTCAGGCGCAGGGCGTAGCTCAGGAGCGGCGATTCCAGGGCTGCAAACAGCTCCTCAATCGTTCCCCGCTCCGGCGGCTCCGCGCTGGCTTGGTTTGGTGGCATTAGCGCCATGCTGGGCGATTCTTCTCGCTTTGGCTTAGCTCATACAACCGTCCGGTGCTCTTTTCGCAAGAGAACATCTTGTCTTCACCTGGTATGACACCGGACGGTTCTTTTTCTTAGACGAAAGTCCGGTGCCAAATGCTCCCGCGAAAACCGCCAGGGCGGCTGGGGTGGCGAATCCCTGAATCCTTTGTCGGTCAGTGCTTGAGATAAGGTGGCACAGGCGGACGGGCTTTCAACCCGCCGCATGGCAGTCCTGGCCCCCGCTCGATGATGCGGCGGCGAGTCGCCAGACGCAGCCCGCCAGCGGGGGTGTGGCGATCCATGGCCCGCAGCCCCGGCGGGTTATCCGGGGCGCTTGCGAGGCTGCCCGCCTCCGCTCAGTTCGTAACGAGGGTGCCGACCTTCTCGCCCATCACCACCCGCCTCAGATTATGCTCCCGGAAGAAATCAAAGACGATGATCGGCATCTTGTTGTCCATGCAGAGGGAGAAGGCGGTGGAATCCATCACCTTGAGCTGCTTCTGCAGGGCCTCCGAGTAGCTGATCTGCGCATAGCGCTTTGCGGCCGGGTTCTTCTTGGGATCGCTGTCGTAGATGCCGTCCACCTTGGTTGCCTTGAGGACGACTTCCGCGCCGATCTCATTCGCGCGCAGGGCGGCGGCGGTGTCGGTGGAGAAGTAAGGATTGCCGGTGCCGCCGCCAAAGATGACCACCCGGCCTTTTTCGAGGTGCCGCACGGCGCGCCTGCGGATGAATGCCTCGGCCACCTGCGCCATGGAGATGGCGCTTTGCACGCGGGTTGCAACGCCGAGCTTTTCCAGCGCGTCCTGCAGCGCGAGCGCATTGATGATGGTGGCGAGCATCCCCATGTAATCGCCCGTGGCCCGCTCAATGCCCCGCTCGCTGCCGCTCAGGCCGCGAAAAATATTGCCGCCCCCCACGACAAGCACCACCTGGACGCCCAAGTCGCGGACCTCGCGGATTTGCGCCGCCATGTGCTGCACCGCCTGCGGGGATATCCCCACGCCGGTATCGCCGCCGAGGGCTTCGCCGCTGAGCTTCAATAGAACTCTGCCGAACTTGGTATGTTTCGTTTTCTTCATGGCATGGGTCTGTGTTGCTACCGTTAGTCCTAGGTGGCTTTTGTAGCACCGGCAGCCGAGGTCGTCAAGCCGGCGGTTTGGAACGGGACGCCGGGCACCGCTTAATGTCTTTGACGGGCCGCCCGTATTCTAATAGGGTCTGGGAGATTTCAACAAAGCATGATCGGGTTTATCGTTAAGAAGTTTATCGGCTCCAAGAATGACCGGGAGGTCAGGCGGCTGCGTCCCTTGGTCGCGAAGATCAATGCGCTCGAGGCCGAGCTGCAAAAGGTCCCTGACGAGGTTCTGCGCCAGAAAACCGCAGCCTGGAAAGAGGAGATATCGCAGATCCAGGACAAAGAGGCGCTGGCCCAGCGGCTCAATGAGATCCTGCCCGAGGCCTTTGCGGTCGTGAAGAATGCCTGCCGCCGGCTCTGCGGGAGCGAGATCACCGTCCGCGAGCATCCCCTGAAGTGGGAAATGGTCCCCTTTGACGTCCAGTTGATCGGCGGGTACGCGCTGCATTCGGGCCGGATATCGGAAATGGCCACAGGCGAAGGCAAGACGCTGGTGGCGACGCTCCCGGTTTACCTCAACGCGCTGACCGGCCGCGGCGTGCATATCGTCACCGTCAACGACTACCTCGCCGCGCGCGACGGCGAGTGGATGGGCGCGGTCTATAAGTTTCTCGGCCTGACAGTCGGCTGCATCCTCCACGACCAGCCGCCCCGCGTCCGCCGCGAGCAGTATAATTGCGACATCACCTACGGCACCAACGCCGAGTTCGGCTTCGATTACCTGCGCGACAACGGCATGGCTTCCCGCAAGGAGGAGCAGGTCCAGCGCGGCCATTACTACGCCATCGTGGATGAGGTGGACTCGATCCTCATTGATGAGGCCCGCACGCCGCTTATTATCAGCGGTCCCGCCGTCATCACCTATGACGAGCAGTACGCCAACTTCCGGCCCCAGGTCGAGGCCCTGTACCACGTCCAGACACGCCTCTGCAACCGGTATCTGTCAGAGGCGGAAGCGCTGATTCGCAAGCTGCGCCCGGAGGACGGTTCCAACGTGCAGAATCGCGAAGCGATGGAGCGGGAGATCGGCCTGCTGCTCTTCCGCGTGAAGAGCGGGCAGCCCAAGTCCGAAGGCCTGATGAAGGTCCTGGAGGAGCCCGAGAACCTCCGGCTCATGAACCAGGCCGAACTGCAGCTCCACGCCGACCAGAAGAAAGTCGAGCTTTACGCCGAGAAGGAGCAGCTTTTCTTCGCCATTGACGAGAAGAGCCACGAGGCCGACCTGACGGAAAAGGGCCGCAACCACCTCAGCCCGAAGGATCCGGACGCCTTCATGCTGCCCGACCTGACGACGGCTCTGCATGATATTGACGCCGGGCCGGAAACGGATGCGCGCAAGCGGCTCGAGGCCAAGACCAAACTCCAGCAGGAGTTCGAAACCAAGGCCCAGCGCATCCACGCGATCTCCCAGTTGCTCAAGGCCTACTGCCTGTACCAGAAGGACGTCCAATACGTGGTCCAGGATAACAAGGTGATCATCGTGGACGAGAACACGGGCCGCCTGATGTCGGGCCGGCGCTGGAGCGATGGTCTGCACCAGGCCGTGGAGGCCAAGGAGCAGGTGGAGATCGAGCGCGAGACCCAGACGCTGGCCACCATCACCATCCAAAACTACTTCCGCCTCTACCACAAGCTCGCGGGCATGACGGGCACCGCGGAGACCGAGGCTTCGGAGTTCTTCGACATTTACAAGCTCGGCGTGCTGGTCATTCCCACCAACAGGCCGGTGGCACGCAAAGACGCCAACGACTCGGTCTATAAGACCCGGCGCGAGAAGTACAACGCCGTGCTGCAGGAGATCAAGACCGTCCATGGCCAGGGCCGGCCGATCCTGGTCGGCACGATCTCCGTCGAAGTCAGCGAACAGCTCTCGCGCCTGCTCAAGAAGGAGGGGATCATCCACTCCGTCCTCAACGCCAAGTACCACCAGCAGGAAGCCGAGATCATCACCCGCGCTGGCGGGCGCGGTGCCGTCACCATCGCCACCAACATGGCCGGCCGTGGCACCGACATCAAACTGGGCTTGGGGGTGGCGGATGCCGGCGGCCTCCACGTGATCGGCACCGAGCGCCACGAGGCCCGCCGCATTGACCGTCAGCTGCGGGGCCGCTGCGCGCGCCAGGGCGACCCCGGATCCTCCCACTTCTTCATCTCGCTGGAAGACGATTTGATGCGCTTGTTCGGCTCGGACAAGATCGTCAAGTACATGGAGAAGATGGGCCTCGAGGAGGGCCAGGAGCTGGAGCACCCGCTCCTGAACCGCTCGATCGGCCAGGCCCAGAAGCGCGTCGAGCAGCACAACTTCCAGATCCGCAAGCGCACGCTCGAATACGACGACGTGATGAACAAGCAGCGCGAGGTCATCTATGGCTTCCGCAATGAAATCATCCACGCCGAGGACGTCCGCGACCGCCTCATGGACATCATGGAGGAAGTCGTCCTCCAGAAGGTGGAGCAGTTTACCTCCGGAACCGCCGAGATCTCCGAATGGAAGCTGCGCTCGCTCGCCGACTGGGTGAACCTGAACTTCCCCATCGGCATGCCGGAGGGTGAAATTGTCAAGGCCGCCGAGTCCGGCAGGGAGACGCCGGTGAAGGGCTCGATCTACGACGGCCTCAGCCCGGCGCAGTTCGCGGTGTGCAATTTCATCTCCGACAGCGTCCGCAAGGCTTACGACATCAAGATCAGCTTTGAGAACCCCGATGCCCTGAAGGAGGTCGAGCGCTACACGATCCTGAGCGCCATTGACAAGCTCTGGCAGGAGCATCTCTACGAGATGGACAGCCTGCGCTACAGCATCGGCCTGCGGGCCCACGGCCAGCGCGATCCGCTGATTGAATACAAGGCCGAGGCCTATAAGATCTTCGAGGAACTGATGGTCAACATCAAGACCGAGATCTGCCACAACATCTTCCGGAGCGCGTCGAGCCTGATGGCCTTCGAGAACTTCCTTCGCAGCGTGCCCCAGCAGACCATGCACCAGCCGACCAGCGCGTTTGGCGGCACCTCAACCGGCACAAGCCAGCCGCCCCAAGCCGGTCAGGCGGCCCCCAGGGGCAGCGACCTCGTCAGCGAGGCCGCCGAGGCGGTGGAGAAGGCCAAGCCCGTCCGCGCCGGCCCCAAGGTCGGCCGCAACGATCCCTGCCCTTGCGGCAGCGGCAAGAAATACAAGCAGTGCTGCGGCAGGTAGGGCAGCTCCCGGCCAGAAGGCTGCAAGCCGGTTTTCGTGGGCGGGCAGGGTGCTGTCGCTGACTGCGCTCCCGGCTCAGGTTTTTCCGGGGCCGATCACCGGGACCTGCATTCCCGGAGCTCGATCTTTCACTTGCGCTCGCTGGAGTTCTGTGTTTGATTGCAGCCATACCATTGCACCGGCAACAAACAGCTTTCATGCTTAGCCGCGCGGCACACCCGGCGATTGCTGGGCTGCTGGCCGTGCTTCTCCTTGTTTCCGGCACGCTATCCGTCAGCCACGCGCTCCATCATTCGCTTCATTCGGACGAGGGGCAAGGCAGCCATATCTGCCTGGTCTGCTCGCTCGCCAAGGGGCAGGTGAACGCGGCTGCGGCGGCAACCACCTGGACCGCGCCGTTCATTTGCGGCCTGTTTGCTGTCCGCACGGCGCACACATCGCCCCCGCCCGCTTCCGATTACCGCCTTTCCCCCAGCCGGGCTCCGCCGGCTGCTCTCTCCTCCCTAACGGCTGCGGCTTAGAGCCGGGCAATCACTCCCGACCCGCGCGCTCGCGGCGCGCAGCCTCCCTAAATCAGCTAACCCAGCGGAGTGGTAATCCCTCGTGGACGCCACGGGCGCCCATGTGGTTCAGAGAGAGAATATGAGTTTGAAGTGCCTTAAGTGCCTTTTTGGGTGGTTTTCTGCCCTTTGCCTGAGCGCCCTGATCGCCCAGGCCCAGGAGACAAATGAAGTCGAGCAACTGAAGCGGCAACTCCAGCAGTTGCAGGAGAATTTCGAGCGGGTGCAGCGCGAACAGCACCAGCAGATCGAGACGCTGACCCGCAAGCTGGACGACCTCGCCAGGCAGCAAACCGGCGAAGCGGAAAAGCGAAAGCTCGAGCAGGAATTGGCCACTGACCTCCAGAAAAGCCAGCCCCCCGCCGCTCCCCCCACGCTGGCCCCTTCCGCTCCGTGGTCGCCGGAACAGCCCTTGACCATCGCCCGCGCCGGCTCCGCCTACATGAACTTCAGCCTCGACGCCCTGACCGATTTCGGGTGGTCCTCCGTCGCCGATCCTTCGACCTTCCTTCAGCTTGGGGACCACGACCCGCATTCGCGCGGCTTCGGCCTGCTGAACGCCGAGATGGTGCTGGATGGTGCCGTGGACCCCTATTTCAAGGGGTTCGCCAATATCGTCTTCAAGCTCGACCAGAACAACCAGACCTCGGTGGAACTGGAAGAGACCTACCTGCAAACCATTTCGCTGCCGGCCAATCTGCAGGTCAAAGCCGGCCAGTTCCTCGCCGACTTCGGGCGTCAGAACACCCAGCACCCCCATCAATGGGCCTTTGTGGACGACCCTCTGATCCTCACCCGCACCTTCGGCCCGGACGGCCTGCGGGGCATCGGCGGCCAGCTCTCCTGGCTGGCCCCGACCCCCTTCTTCACGGAAGCAACCCTGGGCCTCTTCAACGGCCAGGGCGGAACGGCTTTCAGCTTCCGCAACCCCGGCGACCCGGATTACCTGGGGGTGAATCGCTTCCACGGCCGGACGACGATGGACCGCAATCTAAGCAGCCCCGGGGATATGCTCTTCGTGCCGCGCCTGGCCTCCTCGTTCGACCTGACGGACCAGCAAACGCTCGTGGCGGGCGTGTCTGCCGCCTTCGGCCCCAACGACACGGGCTTCCACGAATACACGCAGGTTTACGGCACCGACCTCTATTGGAAGTGGAAGCCGGCCAAAGCCCACGCCGGGTTCCCCTTCGTCTCCTGGCAAACCGAGGCTCTCTACCAGCGTTACGGCGCCGCCTCGGACCCCACCGTCTCGCTGCCTTCCGAGAACCTCGAGGACTGGGGCTTCTACTCGCAGGTTCTCTGGGGCTTCAAAGAGCGCTGGGTCGCCGGCCTGCGCGGCGATTATGTGGATGGCACCTCTGGCGCCTACGACCCCTTTGATGTCTTTCGCGGCCAGCGTACCCGGATTTCGCCGGACCTGACCTTCTACCCCAGCGAGTTCTCCAAGATCCGCCTCCAGTACAACTACGACCAGGGCGTCCTGTTCGGCACCGGCCACTCGGTCTGGCTGCAAATCGAATTCCTCCTCGGCGCGCACGGTGCGCACAAGTTCTAACCCCGATCTACCGACATCTATGAAAACAAAAATACTGATTAGCTTGCTACTGCTTACCGCTCTGTGCGGCCCGGCCTGGGCCAAACTCAACGTCGTCTCCACCACCCCGGACCTCGCCTCCATCGCCGCCGAAATCGGCGGCGACCGCATCAGCCTCACCGCGCTCGCCAAACCCACGGAGGACCCGCACTTCGTGGATGCCAAACCGAGCCTGATCCTGAAGCTGAACCGCGCCGATGCCGTCATCGAGGGCGGCGCGGAACTGGAGACGGGCTGGCTGCCCCGCCTGCTCGACCAGGCCCGCAATGCGAAGCTGGCCGCGGGCACGCCGGGCCACATTTCCGCCGCCCGGGGCGTCCCCCTCAAGGAGATTCCCACATCGCTCGACCGGTCCCAGGGCGACATCCATGCCGCGGGCAATCCCCACTACCTCATGGACCCCCTCAACGCCAGAATCGTCGCCCGCAACATCTGCGAAGCCTTCTGTGCCCTGGATGCGAAATCGTGCGACGCCTACCGTGCCAATCTGAAGCAGTTCACCGACGCCCTCGATGCGAAGCTGGCGGAGTGGCAGAAGAAGCTCGAACCGTTCAAGGGTCGGGAAGTGGTCGCCTACCACAATTCCTGGCTCTACTTCGGCGACCGCTTCGGCCTGAAGATTGACCTGTTCCTCGAACCCAAGCCCGGCGTGCCCCCGACCCCGAGGCACCTGGCCGGCATCATCCTGAAGATGAAGGAGGACAAAGTGCATGTCATCCTCGTGGACCCCTACCTGGACCGCCGAACCGCTGAAACCGTCGCCGCAAAGACCGACGCCACGGTAGTAGATGTCGCCCAATTCCCCGGCGCCATTAAAGGCACCGAAGCCGGCTACATCCCCCTGATGGACTACCTCGTCAACTCGGTATCCAAAGCCCTGGCCGGCAACAAGTAATCAGTCACGCATCGCGCATCACGCATCATGGAACTCCTCTCCCTAATGAAATGGCCCCTGATCGCCAGCCTGATCCTCCCCTGGCTGCTGGTTTATCTCGGGCTGCACATTGTCCAGCGCGGCGTCATTTTCGTGGATCTCGCGCTGGCCCAGACTGCCGCCTTCGGCACCTGCATCTCCCTGCTCGCCGGCTACGATGTGCATGACTGGCAGAGCTATGCCTTCTCCCTCGGGTTTACCTTCGTGGGGGCAGTCGTGTTGACCTTCACACGCGGCCGCGACCAGCGCGTCCCCCAGGAGGCGCTCATCGGCATCGTCTATGTCGTCGCGGCGGCGGCTGCCATCCTGATCCTGAGCAAGAGCGCCGGCGGCCACGAGGAACTCCAGCGCTCCCTGGTCGGCGAACTCCTGGTCGTGCCGCCGGCCGACGTGATGAAGACCTTCGGCCTGTTTATCGTCCTAGGCGCCGTGCATTTCGTCTTCCGGAAGCAATTCCTCGCCATCTCCGCCAACCCGGAACAGGCGGAAGCCGGCGGCCTCAATGTGCGCTGGTGGGATTTTGTCTTCTACATGATCTTCGGCCTGGTGGTGACCAGCTTTGTGCACATCGGCGGCGTGCTGCTGGTCTTCTCCTACCTCGTTGTGCCCGCGGTCTGCGCCACCTACCTCGTCAACTCCATCCCCGCCCGGTTTGCCGCCGGCTGGGCTATCGCAACCCTCGCCAGCGTGATCAGCCTGTTTGTTACCGCCAGGGTGGACCTGCCCATCGGCGCCGCGATTGTCTGCGTCCTGGGCCTCGCGCTGGTGTTGGTGGTCATAGGGGCGAAGCTCTACCGGCCCAAAGCGACCGGCAGTGTGCAGGCATGAAAGTCACAAGAGCCTTCAACCTCAAACTGGCAGCAGTTGTCTGGATTTGCGGGCGGTGATGGTGTAGAATCGCGAGCGGTTGCCGGTGGGCTAGCTCTCCCCGTACCGCTTATGACCGCTGAAACATGCTCAGACACATTATGAAATACCGCTCGGCCCTCTGGATTGTCCTTACAGCCCTGAACCTCGTTGTGCCGTCCGTCGTCCCCGCGGCGCAAGAACCCCCGGCAGTGCCGGCCCGCCTCGACGCCCGCATGATGCGCCAGCCGAGCGTATCGGCGACGCAGATCGCCTTCGTCTATGCCGGCGATATCTGGGTGGTGAACAAGGCTGGTGGGGTCGCGGTGCGGCTCAGTTCGCCCAAGGGGGAGGAATCTTTCCCGCGCTTCTCGCCGGATGGCTCGCTGCTGGCCTTCACCGGCGACTACGATGGCAATGAGGATATTTACGTGATGCCGGTGAGCGGGGGGCTGCCCCGGCGGATCACGCATCACGGGGCGCCCGACCGCATGATCGGGTGGTATCCGGACGGCGAGAGCCTGCTCTACGCGACCTCGATGACCAGCCCGAAGAACCGGTTCAACCAGCTCTACAAGGTATCCGCCCAGGGCGGCTTGCCGGAGAAGCTGCCGGTGCCCTACGGCGAGTTCGGGGCCATCTCACCGGACGGCAAGACCCTGGCTTACGTGCCGATCAGCGTGGATTTCCGGACCTGGAAACGCTACCGCGGCGGCATGAACCCGGACATCTGGATCTTCGACCTGCAGAAGCTGGAGGCCCGCAACCTGACCCGCTCGCCCGCCTCCGACTCCGTCCCGATGTGGCATGGCGAGAGCACGCTCTACTTCCTCTCCGACCGGGACGAGAACAAGCGGGCGAACATCTGGGCCTGCGACCTCAAGCATGACAAGTTCCGGCAGGTCACCTTCTTCAAGGAGTTCGATGTCCATTTCCCCAGCATCGGGCCGGGCGACATCGTCTTCGAGAACGCGGGCCGACTCTACCTGCTTGATCTGCAGACCGAGAAGTCGCGCGAGGTGGAGGTCCGGGTGGTAACCGACCGGGCTACGCTCAAGCCGCATTATAAGAATGTCTCGGGCTACATCCAGGACGCCACCCTCTCGCCGAGCGGCAAGCGGGCGTTGTTCGCGGCGCGCGGGGATATTTTCTCGGCCCCGGCCGAGCACGGCGTAGTGCGCAACCTCACCCGCACGTCCGGCGTGGACGAGCGCTACCCGGCGTGGTCGCCGGACGGCAAGTGGATTGCGTGCTTCAGCGATCGCACGGGCGAATACGAGCTAACGGTACTCAGCGCCGAGACCGGCCCCGGCACAAACCAGGTCGGGGAGCGGACCCTCACGCAGCTTGGCCCCGGCTTCCGCTACGGCCCGCAGTGGTCGCCCGACAGCAAGAAGATCGTTTTCATTGACCAGGCCATGCGCATCCATCTCCTGGACTATGCGACCAAGACGAACCAGGTCATCGGCCGCCAGCTCTGGATGTATCACGACGAGCTGAGCCGGTTCAGCGTGGGGTGGTCGCCCGACAGCCGGTGGATTGCCTGGGCGCAGGATCTGGATACCCGCAACTCGGCCATCGCGCTCTACGATTGCAAATCCAACAAGCTGCACCAGGTCACCTCCGGTTTCTACAACGATGAGCTGCCGGTCTTTGATCCGGACGGGAAGTATCTGTTCTTCCGAACCGGCCGCACGTTCTCTCCCGATTACAGCGACATGGACTCGACCTGGATTTACGCCAACTCGGCCGTGCTGGCGGCGGTGCCGCTGCGCAAGGATGTCCTCTCCCCGCTCGCCCCGCGCAACGACGAGGAGGGCGACAAGGCCAAAGACAAGAAGGACGAGCCCAAGAACGGGGACGAGAAAAAGGCCGGCGAGAAGAAGCCCGCGGACACCGACAAGAAGCCATCCGACCCCAAAGCGGACGACAAGAAGAAAGAGGAGAAGCCCAAGCCGGTGGAGATTGACCTGGCGGGCTTCGAGGAGCGCGTGGTGGTGCTGCCGCCCAAGGCCGGGCGATTCGACAGCCTGTCGGCGGTGTCCGGCAAGCTGCTGTTCCGCCGCCTGCCGCGCGTCGGATCGGGGAGCGAGAAGAAGCCGGTGGCATTCTACGACCTGGAGAAGCGCGAGGAGAAGACGGTCATGGATGACGCCGATTCTGTCGAGCTATCCGCCAACCGCGAGAAGCTGCTGGTGCGCAATGGCAGCGACTACGCCATCGTCGAGCCCAAGGAGGGGCAGAAGATGGACAAGAAGATCAATACCGGGAGCTTCGAGGCGCAGATTGACCCGGTGGCCGAGTGGCGGCAGATCTTCAACGACGCCTGGCGCCTGGAGCGCGATTACTTCTACGACCCTGGCATGCACGGGGTGAACTGGGCGGAAATGCGCCAGCGCTACGGCAAGCTGCTGGGGGACGCGGTGACGCGCTGGGACGTGAACTACGTGATCGGGGAGCTGATCGGCGAACTGAACTCCTCCCACACCTATCGCAGCGGCGGGGATGTCGAGAAGGGTCTATCGCTTGGCGTGGGCTACCTGGGATGCGATTTCTCGCTCGAGAACGGAGCCTACCGCATCAAGCATATCGTCACCGCGGCGGCATGGGACAGCGAAGTGCGCTCGCCCTTGCTGCAGCCGGGGCTTACCAACGTTCATCAAGGCGACTATCTGCTCGCGGTGAACGGCGAGCCGCTGGACGTTAAGGAAGACCCGTGGGCGGCTTTCCAGGGGTTGGCGGACAAGCCGGTGTTCCTGACGGTGAACGACAAGCCGGTGATGGCGGGCGCGCGCGAGGTGCTGGTGCAGACGCTCGCCAGCGAGGAACGGCTGCGGAACCTGGCGTGGATCGAGGAGAACCGGAAGCGTGTCGAACAGCTCAGCGGAGGCAAGCTCGGCTACGTGTATGTGCCAGACACCGGCGCCAACGGCCAGAACGAGCTGGTGCGCATGTGGCGCGCGCAGGTGTCGAAGCCGGGGCTGGTGATTGACGAACGCTTCAACAGCGGCGGCCAGATCCCGGACCGGTTCATCGAGCTGCTGGACCGGCCGCTGCGCAATTACTGGGCCGTGCGCAACGGCAAGGACTGGACGACACCGTTTGTCAGCCACTTTGGCCCCAAGGCCATGCTGGTCAATGGCTGGAGCGGCGCGGGGGGCGACTGTTTCCCCTACTATTTCAAGCAATCCGGGCTGGGGCCGCTCATCGGCATGCGCACCTGGGGCGGCCTGATCGGCATCACCGGCTCGCCGCCGCTGATGGACGGCGGGGGCGTGACGGTGCCAGCTTTTGCCATCTACAGCACCAACAGCCAATGGATCATCGAGGGATACGGCGTGGACCCGGATATCGAGGTGGTGGATGATCCCGGCGCGATGGCCCGCGGCGGCGATCCGCAGCTCGATCGCGCCGTGGCCGAGCTGATGAAGCAGTTGAAAAAGAACCCGCCGCGCGAGCCCAAGCGCCCGCCTTATCCGAAGCGGCGGGGGGTGTAGCTGCGATCGTCGGAGCGTGAGAGCGTGGGAACGTGATGCGTGATGCGGGAGCGTGGGAGCGTCGAGCGTGCCAGCCTCCACCACGCTTCACGCTTCACGCTTCACGCTCTACGCCCCCCCACCCCCTCACGGCTCAACGTAAACCGGCATCCCGACCCACACCAATCGCACGAGGCACTCGGCGTTCCAGTTGGCCAGCCGGAAGCAGCCGTGCGATTCCGTGCGGCCCACCTGTTCCGGGCTGGGGGTGCCGTGAATGCCGTAGCCGGGCTTGTCCAGGCCGATCCACGCCACGCCCACCGGGTTATTCGGCCCGGGCGGCAGGATCAGCTTCCGCTTCAACTCCCTTGCCTCGGCCGATTCCGGGAACACGTCCGGGTCGAAGGTGTAATTGGGGTTCGGGGCAATGACGGCGACGTGCAGCTCGCCGATGGGCCGTTTCTCGACACGCTGGGCGATGCTGCACGGGAAATGCGCGAGGAGGTTGGTGCTGGGGTCAAAGGCCTCGAGCACTTTGCCGGACAGGCTGATGGTGGCAAAGGCGGCCTTGGCGCCGCCGTTGCTGTAGGCGACGTCCGGCAGGCGCACAGCGGCGCCCTCGGTGACGTTGCTCCAGTCAAGGGACGGGTTCAGCCGGCGGATCAGGTTGGGGTGGGAGTGGCCTTTCTCGGCGACCAATTCCAGGAGGGTTTCGTAATCGAGGGCGGATTGCTGCGACTTGCCGAGCCACGTGGGGCTTATCGGCTGCAGGCGCGACAGGTCGTTGGTGGTGACGGTGTAAGTGGTAAGAGGTGGGGCGTCGAGCAGCAGCAGCTCTTTGGTGGCAGGATCCAGCTCGCCGGTTGTGGGCAGATTTTCCTTTTGCTGGAAGGCCCGGATCGCGGCGCGGGTTTGCGGGCCGATGAGGCCGTCCAGTGAGCCGGACGAAATGCCCTGTCGGGCGAGCGCCAGTTGGGCTTCAAGCACATCCCGAACCGGGCGCGGAAAGGCGCCGGGCTGGGCGGCAGGAGCGTTGGTCTGCAAGCGCGGGCCCGGTGCCGGGGGCACAGGAGGCGGCAGGTTGGTCTGTGCGGCCGGGCGCGGCGCAGGCAGCGCGGGCGGTGGCAGGTTGGTTTGCACCACCAGACGGGGCGCGGGCGGCGCGGGGGGCGGGTTGGTTGGCGGAGATTTCGGAGCGGAGCTCGGCACAGCGGGAAGCTGCACCACGGCCGGCGGCGGCGGGGACGTTTTCCGCGGTGGCTGCGGCTTGTGGGGCGGTGCCGGCCACCAGTACCAGGCCGCGGCAATCAGCCCCGCCAGCAGCAGCATCCAGGACAAAACCTGCCACGGCCCTTTTCGGGCATGCGGCGTCTGATTATTTGCACGGCGGCGCAAGGTGATTCTGATCGCGGGGCCAGCCTTCGGCTGCCCCGCAATCCGGGGGAATGATGGCGTTGCTCGCGGGCGGCTGCGAGAGAAAAGATTACCGCGGCCCCCAGGCAGGATGGATTCAAGAAATCGTAGCCGCCAACGTCAGTTGGCGCTGATCTGGGCTGTGAACGCCTGTGTAGAAGCAGTACGCCAACTGACGTTGGCGGCTACGATGCCACGGTTTCTTGAATCAGCCGGGCCCTGAAGCGCGCTCCGCCGCTCCGCGCTCACGTGTGATCGAGCAGCGCCTCCCCGATCATCCTGGCGGCGAGTTTGGGGGGCACCCGGTCGGTGTTGATCACCACATGGTAAAGCAAGGGGTCGTCAATCTCCAGATTGAAGTATTTCTTCAGGTAACGCCGGCGCCCCCGGTCCTCCTGGTGAATAAACTTCACCGCTTCCTTCTCTCCCAGCTTGCACGACTCCTGGACATACTGCAGCCGCCTCTCCAGCGAGCCGACGAGCCGGACATGGAAGACGTAGTCCAAATTGCGCGTGGCGATGCCCGCGCCGCGGCCAATGATGATGACTCGCCCGAGCTCCACCAGGTGCAGAATCGTCTCGACCGTCTGCCGCACGAGCGTCCAGGACTGCGGGTGCAGCCCGAACAACTCGTCCACCGTGTCCTGGAGTTCGGAGATCCGATCCTCGGCCAGGAATCTCGCCATCCGCTCGGGCAGATGGTGCTCCTCAATCACCTTCTTGACCAGGTCGCGGTCGAACACCGTCCAGGGAGGGGTCTCCTTCGGCCTGCTGGTTTGCATGTAGTAGGCCAGTTCTTCGGCCATCGCGTGCGCCCCGGACCCGGCCTGCCGCGAAATGGTCACCGCGCGCCAGCGCTCCCCGCTCTTGGCCGCGGCAAGCCGCTCCCGGGCTGGCTGCAATTGACAGTCTATAAACGCCTTGCACCGTTCAATGCTTGGTTGTGCTATCATATGCTGTCGTTGTCCCTAGTTTCAGATAGACCTGCTGCACCGGATTCTGATCCAAGATAACCTCTCCGCCGCGAGGCACCAACAGCCCTGGCAATGATTTGATTTCCGCTAATGCGGATGATTCGTATTTCCTACTGAATGCGAGCTAGCCGCTGACCTTGATCTGGCCCTGGCGGTGCCGGCGCAACAGTTCCAAGTCGGCGTCCACCATCAGCTTCACCAGATCCACAAATCGTGTCCTGGGTTCCCAGCCAAGCTGGCGCTTCGCTTTGGCGTAGTCGCCAATCAGCAGGTCCACCTCGGCGGGCCGGTAGTAGCGCGGGTCAATCTCCACGTGCCGCTGCCAATCCAGGCCGACGTGGCCAAAGGCGGCCTCCAGGAACTCCCGCACGGAGTGGGTCTCGTTGGTGGAAATGACGTAATCGTCGGCCTTGTCCTGCTGAAGCATGAGCCACATGGCCTCGACGTATTCCTTGGCGTAGCCCCAGTCGCGCTTGGCCTCGATGTTGCCCAGGTAGAGCTTGTCCTGGAGCCCCGCCTGGATCTGCGCCACCGCGCGCGTGATCTTCCGCGTCACGAACGTCTCCCCGCGCCGCGGCGACTCGTGGTTGAAGAGAATCCCGTTGCTGGCATGGAGGCCGTAGGATTCCCGGTAGTTCACCGTGATCCAGTAGGCAAACACCTTCGCGCACGCATAGGGGCTGCGGGGGTAGAACGGGGTCTGCTCCGTTTGCGGCACCTCGCGCACCAGGCCGAACATCTCGCTCGAGGACGCCTGGTAAAAGCGGGGCCGGATGCCCGTCTCGCGAATCGCCTCGAGCAGCCGCAAGGTGCCCGTCGCCGCGATGTCCGCCGTGTATTCCGGGCTGTCGAAACTGACGCGCACATGGCTCTGCGCAGCCAGGTTATAGACTTCATCGGGCTGGATCCTGCCGATCAGGCGGGCCAATGCGCTCGCATCGGCCAGGTCGCCATAGTGCAAAAACAGCCGGCTCTTGCCCGAGTGCGGGTCGTCGTAAATCGGATCCAGCCGCCCGGTGTTAAACGTGCTCGCGCGCCGGATAATGCCATGAACCTCGTAGCCCTTCGATAAGAGCAACTCCGCCAGGTAGGAACCATCCTGCCCGGTCACGCCGGTGATCAATGCTTTCTTTGCCATACTTTGTGACTGCCAGCTTCAGGGGAGTCTCGCGGCAAGGCAAGCCTGGA
>JAPLUA010000410.1 GCA_026397855.1 Verrucomicrobiota bacterium
GAAGAACTGGAGGATGAAGTTGGTGTACTTGTAGTATCCCAGCAGAAGCAGGTTGAGGGCGACTCCCAGAACAATGGCCACCTTGGCGGCTTGGTGTTGCCGATGCCGGGTGATGACCTCCGCGATGGCGTAGTTGAAGCCGATGGAGAAAAGCAGCAGCGGGATGTACTCGACCTTCCAATAGCCGTAGAAGAACAAGGAGGCCAGCAGCAGCCAGACTTTGCGCGGCCAGGCCGGCTGGGCGGGAATCAGGAAGAAAACAGCGAGCGAGAACGGCAGGAAAAGAAAGATGAACTGCCAGAAGCTGAAGAGAATGAGCCCGTTTCCCTGTCAGCTCCTGCCTCGCTTGGTGCCGATAAACGCGTAGCGCGCGTGGGTCAGCCCGTTCACCATGGCATTGACATAATACTTGAAACCGCTGGCGAGATTCACCCGCTTCACATCCACCGGAAGGGCGGCCTGCTTGAAGAATTCCTTGTAGTCGGAAAGGGTGTAGAAGCGCTCGTTGACCCCGGTAGCGAGCAGCTTGGCGAGCATCTTGGAGCGGGACTTGATCTTCACCAGCGGCCAGACCGGCTCACGGATGGCCACAAACCGACCGCCGGGCTTGAGCACCCGCTTGGCCTCGCGCAAGACCTGCACGATGTTGGTGGCATGATGCAGGACCGCGGAGGACACCACGAAGTCAAAATAGTTGGCTGGAAAGTCGAGCTGGTGGAAGTCGCCCGGCATCCGCGTGATCTTGGCCTCGTAGGCGTTGACCAGCTTGAAGACCTTCGGGGCGAGCTCTTTCAGCCGCTTGGGCGAGCCGTCGGTGGCGAAGACCTCGACCACCCCGGGCAGCTTGGACATTTCGGCGCTGAGCCAGGCGCCGCCCGCGCCGATCTCCAGAACCCGCCCGCGGAATTCCAGGCCGCAATTCTGCCTCAGGAATGGAATGAATTTCGGGAAGGTGTCCTTGACGCAGTGCAACCATTCCTCCTCGCTCCCAAACTCGGTCGCGAGCCGGCCCGCGGACTCGCGAAGTGCAAGCGTCTGTTCGCGCTCGCACCTCACGAGATAGGGTTTGTTCTCTACGTATTTGGACTCGGCCGTGTTCATCGGAGCGCAGACAGCTTATTGAGGGATTCCCCCGGGCGCAATGGTGTTTTGTGCGGCCGTCAGTTAACGGGCGCATTCGCGAGTTGCTGGGGCTCCGGCGGAGCGCTGACATTCATGTCGGCGTGTCCGCAGGTTGTCCCTGCGCGGCCACACGAACAGGCCGACAAGAAGGTCAGCGCGCCCCCCAGCAACTCGCGAATACGCCGCTGATGGCGCAGCGATGGTTAGAAGTGGGGAATTGCAGCAGATTCAACGCGCTGCCCGCTGCGCCCCTCTTTGCATCGCTGGCGCCAAAAACCACGCGCGCCAGGCGCACGTGAATGATCGCCCCGGCGCACATCGGGCACGGCTCCTTGGTGACGTAAAGGGTGCAATCCGCCAGCCGCCAGTCGCCCACCGCCTCTTCCGCCTGCGTCACCGCCAGCATCTCAGCATGGGCCGTGGCATCCTTCAGCAACTCCACCTGGTTGAAGGCGCGGGCAATGATGTGCCCCTCGCGCACCACCACCGCCCCTACGGGCACTTCCTCCGCCGCATAAGCCTTGGCCGCCTGGCGCAGCGCTTCGCCCATGAAATAGTGGTCGCTTTGCAGATCAATGATCGGCTCGTCCATAAGACTCCTCCAGCGTCCACTCATCCGGGCCGCCGGGGTGGCAATGGCAATGGGCGGCGAAGAAGCCGCCGCGGTGCTGCCAGAACCAGGGCCAGATTCGCTCCCGATCGGTCTGCGGGATGTTCAGCCCTGCCACCGCCTCGCGCGCAAAGAACTGAAACCTGCCCTCGGCATGCACGGGCGGCAGCACCGTGAGCTTGCGCCTTACCTCGAACAGGAACAACAGCCAATGGGTCCGGCCGTGGTAGCCGTGCTCGCTGACCAGGCCGGCCAGGTGCAGGTCGGACGGTGACAAGGCCATGCCAATCTCCTCGTGTGCCTCGCGGCAAGCGCAGGCATAAGGAGACTCCCCATCATCCGTGTGCAGCTTCCCGCCGCAGGGGCTCCACAGGCCGCGATTGGGCTCGCGCACCCGCTCCATCAACAGGGTTTCGTCGCTATCGTTGAAACAGTAGAGCAGCGTGGCAACTTTGTAGGGCAGTGTCATGTTTCAGGATTTGCCGATGCAGTAGAGGTTGCGGGCGGTGCGAATGAACAGTTGCCCATGAGAGACCGCGATGGACGATCGCACGGGCGACTCGCCCATCTGAATGGTGGAAAGAATCTTGAAGGCGGTGCCCTCCTCCACGACGACGACCGTGCCGCTTTCACTCAGGCAGTAGATTTTCCCGTCGGCACCCGTCGGCGAGGCGCGGAAGATCTCCCGCACCCCGAGGTTGCCCTCCCATTGCTTCCCGCCGCTCTGCGGGTCGAGGCAGGCCAGCGTTTGCCGGTCGCCGTCCAGGATGAACAGCTTCTTCTGGTAGAACAGCGGGGTGACGCAATCCGCCGGAACTTCCTTGAATCTCCAGGCAATCTGTGTGCCGGTGACCAACCCTTTGCCGCCGTCCTTGATCCCGAGCACCGGATCTCGCTTCGGCCCGCAGGCGATGATCATCCCCGCCGCCACCACCGGTGTGGGCACGATGCGCCAGAACTTCTCGTGCCGGTCATTGAGCCCGCCGCAACGCCAGAGCTCGGCACCGGTGTCGGGGGAATGCGCGGTGGTATAATCGGCGCCCACCACAATAATCTCTTCGCTGGTGGCGTCGGTGGTGCGGACGTGGCGCCAAAGGTTCCGACCGGTTTTCGGGTCGAGGCAGAGGAGGAACGAATCGCGATCCGGGTTGCCGTCCTGGGCTTGGGGATAGCCCGGGGGGACAGGATTCTGCTGGATCACTTCGATGTAGAGCTTGCCCTGATGCAGCAACGGGCTGGAGCCGTAAAGCCAGTTGATGGAGAACCGGCCGTATTCCCGGGCCAGGTTGCGTTTCCAGAGTTCATTGCCCAAAAAGTCGAAAGCAGCCAGATCGCCGGTGCCGAACATGACGAACACGCTCTTGCCATCCGTCACCGGCGAAGGAGACGCCATGTTGTTGCGGCCCTTGTCCATGTCCCCGGCAGCCACCGTCTTCTGCCACCGCACCTTGCCATCCTTCCGGTCAATACAGATCAAGAGCAGATTCTTCTGCGGGTCCGGGCTGGAGATGAAGATGGAGTTCTCCCAGACCGCAGGCGTCGCACCGCTCAAACCGGGCAACGGCGCGACCCATGCCACGCCCTCCGTCTTGCTCCACTGGACTGGCAACCCTTTCTCGCTGGTCGAGCCGTTCAAGTAGGGGCCGCGCCACTGGGGCCAGTTCTCTGCCCGAAGCGGGGCAGCCACGAGCGCCGCCGCGCCCAGATAAACCCACAAGCCTGCTATGTTGTTTCTCACCATAAATCGCATCATTCCTGGCCGGCGTGCAGCCGCAGCCGGTTGACTCAAGTTCGGTAGTTGATTTAACCACAGAGATCGCAAAGATCACAGAGAAAACCAGTTGGCGCGCTATCCCTTCGCCGCACAGATCAGCTGTACCAGGAGCGCAGGGGCCCATAAATTGCTGGCATCCGGATTTGCTCCCCAGTTAGATTGGGTGAGTGACGCGATTAACTTACCGAGCACATCCCC
>JAPLUA010000316.1 GCA_026397855.1 Verrucomicrobiota bacterium
CTCCGCCGTCCGGTCCAGCCAGTCCAGGCACCAACCGTAACGCAAATAGCAATGGCTGCTCCACCGGTTCAGCTTAATGCCCCGATCAAACCATTCCATCGCCTGGCTTGCCAGTTCGGGGTAATTCTGCCCGCCCTCGGAGCTTTGAACGCGGAAAGCCTCTCCAATCGCGTAGCAGGTTTCCGGATTCATGGGCTCAATCGCGAAGGCCTTCTTCAGCGATTCAACCCTCGCGGGCGAGAAGTTTGGCGCAGCTTCGGCCCGCCGCAGGCATAGGTATTCCCTGGCTTGAAGCCATCCTTGGCTGCCCAAATAAACAGCCCCCGCCAAAAGGACAAGGACGGCTGCCGGCCTGATCCAGGAGCCTGCCTTGACCCAGTATTGTTCGGTGGCAAAGCGGAGGTGGCTGCTGAGCATCGCCATGAGCGCCACCGCCAAAATGGCATTGGCCGGGATGTGCATGTTGAAATCACACCCGGAATGGATCAGGATTGCGACCAGGCCGACAGAGGCGCCAAGCACGAACGCAAGCTTGTTGCTGGTCGTCTTGCCGCCGAGATCCTTCGGGCTGCCGCGGGCTCCCACGCCGAGGAACCCCCAGGCTGCGGCCACCAACCCCGCCCCAACCAGGCCCCACTCCGCCAGCGCATTCAGAAAGTCATTGTGGGCCCAGGCGGGATGCAGTTGAATCGCCTCCGGCCGATACTTCCGAAACCGGCAATCGTAATGGGCGGGCCCCACGCCCCAGAGGATGTTTTCCTGCCAAACCCGAAGGGCGGACCGCCAAAGCACAATACGGGTGTCCTCCTCGATCCTGGCAGGAACCCCCAGTTGCTTGAGTCGAGACTGGAAGAGGATACTGCGGGAGAACATAAACACGCCGGCCCCGACGAGGACCACCAGAAAGAGGAGGGAAGCCAGGCGGTGCGCGCGATTGAAAACCAGCACACCAAAAAAGAGGAGCAGGCTCAGCGCGGTGGAAACCCAGCTTCCACGGGAGAGGGTGACCACGATGCCCGCCAGGATAGCGAGGGAGGCATAGCCGAGGAGCACCCTGAGCACCGGCCGGACCCGGCTCGTAATCGTGTAGGCCAGGCCCAACGGCAGAATCATCTCCAGGAACCCGCCCAGGTGGTTCGGGCAGATGTATGTGCCCGTGCCGCGATGCGGGTAGGTGGTGTTAAGGACATACCAGACCCGGTTTGAACCCGTAATGGATTGATAAAGCGCGTAAAAGGAGATCACCATCGCCAGAAAAATCAACACGAGGCTGATGATCTGGGTGGTCTCCTGCCGGTGCAGGTTGTTCAGGATGGCAAGAAACAGGAAGGCATAAACTAAAACCCGGATCAGCTCCTGCCGTGCAACGTATTCGATATCAGCCGTCAGATAGCGGCCGATGGCGTAAACCGTGAAAGCCACCACCGCCCAGCAAATCGGCGGCCAGAGCAACTTGGGCCGCTCCTGGATCAGGAAGCGCGCGCCCCAGAACACCATCACACCCAGGGTAAGGGCTTGTATGAGCAGAAACGCCGGGGTGGGCACTGCACCAAAGGCCAGCGGCCCAAACACCAGAATGGCGAGCACCAGCCCGAAAATACTCCGCTCGCACCACTGATCCAATAGTTCCCGATTCATCACCGCGGTCAGCATACAAATCGCCGCTTTCACGGTCACGCGAATAGTGGTGCGACCGGGTATTGCGAAGAGAATGCAGGAGGGATTGAGGGCGGAGCTGTCGCGCGCATGCATGAAAACCACAGGAGCCATTCACACCCCAACCGCCATAGGCCCTGCTTAGCCTCTCCGTGGTAGCAAGGTCGTTTCAACCTCGTTTCAAGATCGTTTCAAGGTCGTTTCAAGGTTCCCTGCACGGAACCTGAAATGCGCCCTGCTCTCCGCAGCGGGTGGAGGATCCAGCCTGCCACCTGCTGCGGGGGAGGCAGCTTTACGATGCGGATGGATCTGAACGGGTTGGGGCGACGCTCCGCTTCACTTGTCGCGGATGTGTTCGTAGATGTTGATGTAATGCTGGCCCGGGTGGTTCCACGAATAGTCGCAGCGCATGCCATTCGCCACGAGTTCCTGGAAGTCATTCGGGTAGGTGTACCACATCCCGATAGCCCGGTGCAGCGCGGAATCAATGCCCTGGTCGTTGAAATCGTTGAACACATAACCGTTGCGCTCGTCGCAGGGCCGG
>JAPLUA010000534.1:0-1949 GCA_026397855.1 Verrucomicrobiota bacterium
GGCGTGATGTCCACCAACATCCCGATCGGTCCGGGGGTGAACCGGTTCTTCCGGCTGGAAGTTAAGGACTGAGGTATGATGCGTGAAACGTGATGCGTGCCAGTCCAATCCTGTGAAGCTTACCTGAGCCTGAAATCGACTCCTGAACACTCACATTATGAAAGCTATCCCAAGACTGCTCGTGATCGCCGTCGCACTGTGCTGCCTGCAGCTCGCCAACCTCCAGGCCGCCACCCTCTGCGTCTGGCCGGACAGCCCGACGCCGGGCGCGCCGTTTGACCAGTGGGCCAATGCGGCCCACGACATCCAGACGGCGGTGGATGCGACTGATCTACTCTTTCGCTCCGGCCATAATCCTCACGCGCACCAATGAAACCCCGGCTCTACCTCGAAACCACCATTCCAAGCTACTTGGTGGCGCGGCGCAGCCGGGATTTGCGGCTGGCGGCGGATCAGGAGACCACGCAGGAATGGCGGGAAACTGAGCGGCACGATTATGAGCTTTTCATCTCCACCACCGTGCTGAAGGAGGTGCGGCGTGGCGATCCCGCCTGCGCGGCGCAACGTTTGGCGTGGCTGGCGGGCATCCCGCTGCTGGGCGACTTGCCAGAGGCCAACGAACTGGCGAAGCACTTGCTGCGGGACGAGATTATTCCGGTTGTGGCGGCGGATGACGCCACGCATGTAGCTCTGGCGGCGGCTCACCGGATGGATTTCCTGCTGACCTGGAACTGCACCCGCCGGCGGAGTTGATGAGACCCTAAGCCATGAAAGAAAACGAGATTCTCGAACAGATTCATCGCGTGCGCGCGGAACACGCGCGGGAATGCAACTACGACATGGACGTCATTTTCGCTGAAATGCGCGAAGATCTCGAACGCCTCAAAGCTGAAGGCTGGCGGGTCGTCACCCCCGAGCCGCGCGAAAAAGAAACGGCGTATGCACTGCATGATGAACCGCCTGAACCAACACCATGAAAACTAAAATGAAAACCATCAACCTATCCATCCTCATTGCCGCCACACTGATGTGGTTTGATCAAACCGCCCACGCCCAATCCGGCGGGGTGGACACCACGTTCATGAGCCACGTCGGGCCCGATGGAGCGGTCAACGCCGTCGTCGCACAACCCGACGGCCTGGTCGTGTTCGGGGGCGCGTTCGCGAACGTGAACTTCACCCCGCTCAACCGCCTGGCCCGGGCGGACACCAATGGGAACGTGGATGCCACCTTCGCCATCGGCTCGGGCGCGGATGCCGCGGTGAATGCGCTCGCGCTCCAGGGCGACGGGAAGCTGCTGGTCGGCGGCGCGTTCACCAACTTCAATGGCACGGCGCACCCCGGCCTTGTCCGTTTGAACGGCAATGGCTCGGTGGACGGCGGCTTCGTCACGGGCGCCGGCGCGGATGGCCCGGTGAATTTCATCGCCTGGCAGACGAACGGGCAGGTGCTGATTCAGGGCGAGTTCTCGAATTACAACGGCACCCCTCGCCTCGGCCTGGCGCGCTTGAACGCCGACGGGAGCGTGGATGCGGGTTTTGATCCCGGCAGCCGCGCGACGAACGTCACGGCCCTAGCCTGGCAAACGGATGGCAAGGTCGTTTTCAGCGGCAGCTTTACGAACCTGGGCGGAATCACCGCGACCAACCTCGCCCGGTTGAATGCCGACGGGTCACTGGATAGCAACTTCTGCGCGGCGGTCAGCCTGGATGCGGCTGCCTTATCGCTGGCGCTGCAGCCGGATGGCAGAATTCTGGCCAGTGGCGGATTTGCCCGGGTCAACGGCGTGGCGCGATGGAGCGTTGCACAACTCAATGCGGACGGCACGCTGGACACGAGTTTCGATCCGGGGACAGGCTTTAGGCGTCCCGGCAACCGGCTCCCCTTGCCCGGGTTGGTCTATCTCGCGCTCCAGCCGGATGGCGTTATCCTGGCCTGGGGCAACTTTA
>JAPLUA010000534.1:2018-28455 GCA_026397855.1 Verrucomicrobiota bacterium
CCCGGCGTGGGGTGCGAGCCAAAGCTACGTGAAAACGGTCGCTTTCCTGGCCGATGGCCGGTTCATTACCGGCGGCAGTTGGGCGTCTTTCGGGTATCTTGCCCGGCGGACATCTGACGGGTTGAGTGACGGGTGGATGAATGAAGGTGGCGCCAATCAAACTGTGTTTTCCGTGCTCGTTCAGCCGGATGGCCGGACAGTAGCCGCCGGTTCGTTCACTGCGGTCAGTGGCGCCTCCCGGAATTGCCTGGCCCGGTTCAATGATGATGGCTCCCTGGATCCCACTTTCCAAATCAGCACCGGGTTCCTGGGGTCGCCCCACCTTTTTTCCGCACCGTTCATCGAGGCTTTGGCTCGCCAACCCGATGGCAAATTGCTCGCTGGTGGCAGCTTTACTACATACAACGGCACGAGCCGGACAAACCTGGCACGGCTGAACGCGGATGGTTCCCTGGATCCGTCTTTCGCTCTCGGAAGCGGTCCTGATGACGAGGTGTATGTGTTGGCGGTGCAAGCGGATGGCCGCATCCTGGCTGGCGGTTATTTTAACAACGTGGATGGTATGCCACACCCACACCTGGCCCGGTTGAACCCGGATGGCAGCGTGGATGAGACATTCCGTGCCAGCGATAATCCAGATGATGCCGTTTACGCCATCGCTTTGCAACCCGATGGCCGGATCATTGTGGGCGGATGGTTCAGTCATTGCGGCGGAGCCACACGACCCCACCTTGCCCGTTACAATCAGGATGGGAGCCTGGATAACACGTTTCAACCG
Source organism: Verrucomicrobiota bacterium (assembly GCA_026397855.1). Taxonomy (GTDB): domain Bacteria; phylum Verrucomicrobiota; class Verrucomicrobiia; order Limisphaerales; family UBA8199; genus JAPLUA01. The sequence goes on from JAPLUA010000534.1 coordinate 2,797, forward strand.
CCCGGGGGGCCAGACGCTTGGGTTGATGCCCTGGCAATCCAGCCGGATGGGCATATCCTGATCGGCGGATCCTTTTCCACCGTCAATGGAGTTAACCGGGAGCGAATGGCTCGCCTCAATCCCGATGGGAGTTTAGACGCCGCCTTTGTGCCTGCGTAATTCAACCACGATGTTTATTCCGTCTTGCTGCAAGCGGACGGAAAGATGCTGGTCGGCGGGGAATTCTACAGCTATACGAATGGCATCGTGAGCGCCGGCATCCTCCGCCTCAATCCCAACGGCACGCCAGACTTCACGTTCGATCCTGGCTGGGGCACCAAAGTGGATCAGAGTGGCTGGAACGATGTCCGTTGCCTCGCCCTGCAACCCGATAACCGACTGATGGTTGGAGGCTCTTTCAGCCAATTCAACCGCATCTCGAGGGGCCACATTGTGCGGCTTACCAACGACATTGGCGCTCCGCTGCAAGTGCCCGCCGCCATCACCATCCAGGCCCCGAGTTGTGTCGCCACCTGGCCCGGTGCCAACTGCCTCTTCGGCGTCTCGGCCGCGGGAACCCCGCCGATCAGCTTCCAATGGCTCAAGAGCGGGGCCATTGTGCCCGGCCAGACCAACGGCTCGTGCTGGTTCCCGTCGGCCTCGTTCGCAGACTCCGGCGGCTACACGCTCGTCGTTTCCAACAGCTTCGGCTCCGTGACCAGCGCGCCGGTGTGGCTTACGGTCCTGCCCTACTCGGCCCGGCCTGGCACGCTCGATACCAACTTCGTCACCGGCTCCGGCCCGGATCGTCCCGTCTGGTCGGTCGCGGAGCAGCCGGATGGCAGGCTCCTGGTGGGCGGCAATTTCACGGCCTTCAACGGCACGGCCCACGGCGGTATTGTCCGGCTCGAACCGGACGGCCGGGTGGACACCAATTTCACTGCTGCCGGCGTGGGCGGCGACCGGGAAGTCTATACCGTGATGCCCCAGACGGACGGGAAGATCGTGGTCGGCGGCTGGTTCACCCACTTCAACGGCGAAGCCCGCACCAACATTGTCCGGCTGGAGGCCGATGGCAGCATTGACAGCGGGTTCAACGCGGACTTTGACTCCATTGACCCGAACGGCTGGGTCTGGCCGATGATCCAGCTTCCGGGCGGCAAGCTCCTGGTCGTCGGCTACTTTGGCGAGGTCAACGGCGAACTGGGCCATAACAATCTCGTCCGCCTCAATACGAACGGCACGATTGATCCCACTTTCGATACTGGCACCGGCCCGGATAACAACACCTCGGCCCTCACCCTCCAGCCTGATGGCAAGATCCTGGTCGGCGGCGCGTACGGCTACTTCAACGGCGTGTTCCGCGGCGGTATCGCGCGGATCCATACCAACGGCGCGCTCGACATGAGTTTCAAGCCCGGCACCGCCATCCAGGATTCCTACGGCGGCGTGGATGCCATCGCCGTGCAACCGGACGGCAGGATTCTCATCGGTGGGGCCTTCAGCGCCTTTGACGGCGTGCCGCGGCCCAACCTGGCCCGGCTCAATGCGGATGGGACCCTCGATACGACGTTTGTGCCGGCGGCCCTGCCGTGGCTCTCGGAGAACTGGGTCTATGGCCTGGAATTGCAGTCGGACGGCAAGGTCATCATCGGCGCCTGTCCTCCCGGTGGCTGGGGAACCGGTGCTGCCGCCTGTGTGGCGCGGCTCAATCCGGACGGCAGCCTCGATACGTCCTACGCGCTAGGGTCTTGCACCCGGAATGGCGTCTGGTGCTCGAAGCGTCTCAGCAACGGCCAACTCATGGTCGGTGGCAGTTTCCCCGACTTCAACGGCGCCGCCACTCCGTGCCTGGTCCGCCTGCACGGCGACGAAGCGTTCCCGCCGACGCCATTCACCCTGGGCCTGCGATGGAGCAGCGGTGTGCTGGAACTGGGCCTGTTCGGCGAGTTCGGACGCGATTACACGATCGAAACCTCCACGAGCCTCCCGGCATTCGCTCCCTGGACGAACTTTGTTTCGAGCGGCACCAACTGGATACCGGTCCCCGCACAAGCAGGACAATTCTTCCGCGCCCGCACCGGGCTGTGAAGCGCTGTTTATTGACAGGACGGCGGGATAGAGATGAGGGATCAGCCTCATCCCTGCCCCTATGGATCACGTGAGTCGCGTCCGCAGCCAATAAGCACGAACATTACCGCACACGAACACTTCCGCTTTGACTCCGGCCGCCGCCTGCGGATCATGTCGGGATGCCGAAACACGCATCACCGGAAGCCGCAATACCGTCCCCGCACAATTGGCGCACGACGGACGAGGACGAAATCAACCGCCGCCGGGCGCGCGCCCGCACGGAGGAATTCCGCATCTCGAACAGCGACCCGCGCCATCCGATCTTCTCCAACTTCCGCGTGGGGTCCGGCAGCGGCCAGACCTACTCGGTGGAGATTCGCGACCTGCGCCAGCGGCAGTTTGCCTGCGATTGCGTGGATTTCCGCATCAACGGCCTCGGCACCTGCAAGCACGTCGAGGCGGTGCTGCTCCAGCTTGAGGCGCGCTTCAAGCGGCTGTTCCGCGCGGCGGCGCAGAATGGAAGGCTGCGGCTGGACGTGGTGCCCGACCCGGCGAGCGGCGCGATCCGCCTGCTCAACAGCGAGGGCGCCATGTCGCGGGCCTTGAAAAGCTGGTTTGGCGCGGACGGCGTCCTCCGCAAAGGCGAGCCCGAGGAAGCCATAGAGGCGCTCAGGAAGCTGGACGACCGCACGGCGCCGGGATTGCGCCTCTCGCAGGAACTCGGCCCGTGGCTCGACGCGCGGTGCCACGCCGGCGAGCGCAAGCAACTGCGGCGCGACTACGAGCTGAAGGTGCAGGGCGGCGAATGGCCGGCGCACGAAACCAGGGTCCCGCTCTTTCCCTACCAGCGCGAGGGGATGCTCCACCTGGCCTTCACCGAGCGCGCGTTGCTGGCCGATGAAATGGGCCTCGGCAAGACCATCCAGGCCATCGCCGCCTGCGCCCTGCTGCAGCGGCTCGGGCAGGCCGCGCGCGTGCTGGTGGTCACGCCCGCCTCGCTGAAGACCGAATGGGAGGAGCAGATTCAGCGCTTTACCGAGCTGCCCTATCAGCTCGTGTTCGGCAGCCGGGCCCGGCGCCTGCAGCATTATGATGTGGCCGGCCAACGCAGGGCGGACGGGGCCCCTGCCCTGCTGCCGTTCTTCACGATCGTCAATTATGAGCAGATGCTCGGCGACTCGCTGGAGGTGAACCAGCGCCTGCAGCCTGACATCGTGGTGCTGGACGAGGCGCAGCGCATCAAGAACTGGAGCACCAAAACCACCCAGGCCGTCAAGCGCCTGCGCAGCCGCTATGCCTTCATCCTCACCGGCACGCCCATCGAGAACCGCATTGACGAGCTCTATTCGCTGATGGATTTCCTGAACCCGTCCCTGCTCGGGCCGCTGTTCCGGTTCAACCGCGATTACTACGACCTGGACGACCGCGGCCGCCCCGCCGGCTACCGGAACCTCGACCAGCTTCACGAGCGCATCAAGCCCCACATGCTCCGCCGGCGCAAGGCCGACGTCGAAACCGAACTGCCCGAGCGCACCGACCGCAACCACTTCGTCCAACTCAGCGCCGAGCAGCAGGGCGAATACGACGGCCACGAGGGCGTCGTCGCCCGGCTGGCCAGCATTGCCAAACGCCGGCCCCTGAGCCAGCAGGAGCAGGACAAGCTGCTGCGCCATCTCAATATGATGCGCATGGTCTGCGACACCAATTACATCCTGAATCCCGACCACCGCGCCTGCCCGAAACTGGCAGAGCTGGAGAAGATCCTGGAGGAGTGCCGCGACAACCCCGACGTAAAGGTGATCGTCTTCTCCGAGTGGGAACGCATGCTGGAGCTGACGCGCGGGTTATGCCAGCGGCTGAAGCTGGGCTTCGCCTGGCACACCGGCACCGTCCCCCAGAAGCGCCGCCGCGCCGAGATCAATGCCTTCAAGGCCGATCCGCTCTGCCGCGTCTTCCTCAGCACCGATTCGGGCGCGTCAGGGTTGAACCTCCAGAATGCCAGCGTGGTCATCAACTGCGACCTGCCCTGGAATCCCGCCAAGCTGGAGCAGCGCATCGCCCGTGCGTGGCGCAAGCACCAGACCCGCCCGGTCACCGTCATCAACCTGGTGTCGGAGAAGACCATCGAGCATCGCATGTTGGACACCCTCTCCCACAAGCAGGCCCTGGCCGACGGCGTGCTCGACCGCAAAGGCGACCTGAAGGAGATCCGGCTCCAGAGCGGCCGGCAGGCGTTCCTGGCCAAGCTCCAGCAACTGGTCCCGCAGCCGGCCGACGGCGCGAAGCCCGCGGTCCGTGACATGAAACCGCCCCTGCCGGCGGACCGTCCGCGCGGGTTCGCCGCCGCCGCCCGCGAACGCATCAACGGCGCCCTGCTTCGCTGCGAGGAGCGCTACCCGAACGACGCCCCGCACTCGGTGCTCTACCTCGTGGTCGAGCGCGATGCCTCGCAATACCGCGAGCAGCTCAACTCCCTGCACGACGAGTATTTCGGCCCGGGCCACTGGGATCCGCTGTCCCCGGTGCGCCTGGAGGTGATTGACCGGGCGACGGATGAGGCGCTGCAACGGCTGATAGACGTCGGCTTGCTGGCAAGGACCACCCGCGCCAGCCGTCCGCTCTGGACCGCCGAGGCCACGGAAGCCACGCCGCCGACGCTCTCCCCGGCCGAACAGGCAAAGCTGGCCGCCCATCGCCAGCTTGCAGCCCGCAAGCTCAAGATGGCCCGCGTCCTTTGCGATGCCGCGTTGAACGAGGAAGCCCGCGCCTCCCTGCTCGAAGCGGTGCTTCCCCTGGCCTGTGCGCTCGCCGTCCAGCATCGGCTCCCCGAGCCCGCATCGCCCGGCGACGCCCTCCTGCCGCCGCTTTCCCCCTGCTGGAAGGACGCGCTGGGCCTGCTACGACAGTTCATCGCCGATGCCACCCATCCCTGCCAACCAGTGTTGGAGGCTCTGGCTCCGTTTGCGGCAGAGGCGCAAGCGAAGGTTCCGGCGACATGAACCACCGGGAACTCGAACAGGCGGCTATCAGCGCGGCGGGTCGATGCCTCAAGGATTTGGGGGCGGAATAAAATTATCACTTCTTTGTCACTGTTTTGTTGCGTCAAGACAGAAAGCAGATTAGAAACGGGAAACTTCTTATCTATTGCTTTATGAAGAAACTGATGCATATGAAGAACCTCTATCGCCACCTGTTTACCGTCTCGGCTGTCGTCCTGATACAAGCAAACGCCGGAGCCGCCTTGATTCACGAGTACCGTTTTGACGGTAACCTAAACGATTCGGCAGGATCATGGAATGCGGTCGGGCAGGGCAGTCCGCAGCTAGTCAACGGCTCCGCGCCGCAAGGTTCGGGCTACCTCTCGCTGAATGGGTCCAGTTCCCTGCGCATCAGCTCCACCGGACTGCCCGCCAATTTCACCATTGCCGCGTGGTTCAGCAATCCATTGGGAATTGTCGGCCCTCAAACGATTATCGCGAACGGCGCAAGCGGCGGAAATGCCTCTGGATTCAAGCTGTTCGCAAACCGTTGGGAGTCCACAGCCCATAACAATGGCGCCATCGTTGTTGAAACAGGCACTGGCAGTTCTGGTGCCGGGGTGGCTTCACCAGACGGCGCTGTCGCCAATAATCAATGGCACCACATCGTGTTCGTCGCAAACCGCAGCAGTTCGACCGGTTCCCTCTATTGCGATGGACTCGCCGTTGGCCAAGGGAGCATCAAGAGCGGCTTCTCGTTATTCGGGGACCTCTACATCGGCAAGATGTCCAATGACGCTTATCCCCTCAATGGATATATTGACGATGTGCGCATTTACGACAGCGCATTGACTGCGAGTGAAGCGCAAGCACTGTCCGCGGTGCCGGAACCCGGCACAACTGCGTTGTGGGCCGGTTCGATGCTCGCAGTCGTTGCCCTGCTCAAGAGAGTGCATGGAAAGTACCGTTGGATTCTGGCAAGGCGTTTGAGCACCTGACTTGGGGGCGGATATCGCCGGCTCTTGATGCACCGGTCTCCTTCGGGACACCGGTCTGATGGAGGAATGCCAGAACCACGCGTGCGCAGGCAAGACCCGGGGCAGGTCGGCAGGCGCCCTGGCACCCGATCCAGGTGCAGGGCATTGGAGCCGTTTGTAACATTCCCAGGCTGCGCGACCGGATGACAATGCAGCAGGTGGCTCCAAATCCCTTCCTTGCGACCCCGTGGCGTGCCTCCCCGGCGGTCCAAGCGTGATCCAACGGTAGTACTACGGTATTGCCCCGGTAGCACTACGGTAGCGGCCCCATGTTGATCTGATCAACATGGGGCCGCTACGGGGGCAATACTTGCGCCTCCCTTCCAATGCCGCTGATTTCTGTTACGTAACAGGGCAGAGTGGCAGCCGGGAACTGGAGGGATTCACTGCGGAACACGGGTGGACAGAGTTACGCGGACTGAAACGGGGGGGAGGAGGCCTGGAATGCCCCAGGAACGCGCCTGGAGCCCGCTACGGGGCCTCGAGGGAGCCCGCTGGTATGTGGGGACCCCCGGAATGTAACAAATCGCTCCAATGCCCGTTATCCGGTGTGACGTAACGCAGGCATTGCAGCCCCGATGGGGCTTGCGGTGGTTTTGGAAAAGTGTGAGATGCGCACCCTTCCTTGGGGGCGACCGCAATTAGGCTCGCGACAACCATCAACTACCCCCTAAACTTGCCCCGGTTCGTCTCCTGCCTGCCGGGGAGCATCGTCCTGCAGCAGGTTGGAAAACTGTGCTGCTAGGTGGCGGCACCTGCGCGCCCGACGAGCGCGGGCAAGTTGAACGCGATTGATTTTATGAAACAGACTACGCGACCGAAAGCGGGGCTGCTGGCCCTGACGTTGGAATTGTACGAGACCCTCCTGCCCGATCTGCGGGGCTCGCGGGAGGCCTGGCTGCGGCGGGCCGTCATTCCGGCCCTGCAAGGCGAGGCGGACGTGCTCTTCACGCAGGCGGTGTTCCGGCGCGAGGACATCGAGGCGGCGGTGGCGGAGTTTGAAGCCGCGGGCGCCGATGCGCTGGTGGTCATCCTGACGACCTACTCGCCGAGCCAGCTTGCCCTGCCCGCGTTGCTGCGGACGCGCCTCCCCATTGTCATCTGGAACACGCAGGAACTGGGGAAAGTGGATGAGACATTCACGCTCGCCAACATGGTGGATAACCACGGCGTCCACGGCACGCAGGACCTGGGGAATGTCCTGACCCGCAGCGGTGTTCGCTTCCACTACGTCACCAGCCCCGACAGCGACCCGGCGGGCCTGCGGGAGCTGGGCGATTTCCTCGCGGCGGCGGCGGCGGTGAACCGGCTGCGCTCGGCCCGCATCGGCAGCCTCGGCTATCCCTTCCCCGGCATGGGCGACTTTGCGGTGGATACCACCCACATGGCCGCCACCCTGGGTTGCGCTTGGACGAATCTCACCGTGGAGGAATACAACCATCGCGCCGCCACCGCGCCGGCCGAGGAGGTCGCGCGGCTTGTGGCGGATTACCGGCAGAGCTACTCCGTCGCACCCGATCTGACGGAGGAGGACCTGGTGTTGACGGCGCGGGCGGAGCTGGCCCTGCGAGGCATGGTTGCCCATCACCGGCTGGACGCCCTGACCTACCAGTTCATGGCCTTCGGCGAGGACGAGCGGACGCAGACGCTGCCCTTCGTGGCAGCCAGCCGCCTGATGGCGGAGGGGATCGGCTTCGGGGGGGAGGGCGACCTCATAGCCGCGGCGGCGACGGCCTTCTTTAATTGGCTTAAGGCCCCGGCCAGCTTCTCGGAGATCTTCACCATTGATTTCGAGGGTGACAGCCTGTTCCTTAGCCACATGGGCGAGGCGAATACGGCCATGGCCCGGATTGACCTCCAGATTTCGCTGGTGGCCCGGCCCTCCCCGATTACCCGCACGCGGGGCCGCCAACTGGCGCTGGTCACCAATTTCGAGCCCGGCCCGGCCACCATTGCCGCCCTGACGCCCGGCCCGGGAGGCAGGTGGCGCATCATTGCCGCCGCAGGGGCGCTGGAAGACTACGGTCCTCTGCCCGGCTTTTGCGTGCCGCACTCGAAGTTCAAGCCGTCCGGCGACGATGTGTGCCGGTTCCTGACCGCTTACGCGAAGGCGGGCGGACCCCATCACAACGCCGTCTTCTTTGGGGATGCCCGGCCGCGCCTGAGGTTTGCCGCAGAACTGCTCGGCGCGGATTACTGCGAGCTCTGAGCTATGCTCCTCGGTCTGGATCTGGGCACCACCAACGTCAAGGCGGTGGTCACCGACTTCGGCGGCCGCCAACTGGGGGAGGGATCGTGCGCCGTCCACCTGTTCCAACTGGGTGGCGGCGGCGTGGAGCAGGACATCGAGGAGATCTGGAGCGCCACCCTGTCCGCGGTGCGGGAGGCGGTCCGGTCCGTTGACGCCTCCGGAATCAAGGCCATTGGTGTTTCGAGCCAAGGCGGGGCGATGCAGATGCTCGATGCGCAAGGCCGCCCCTCCGGCCGGGTGATCGGCTGGCTCGATCAGCGCGGCGCTCCCTTCGACGACGCGCTCGGCGCGGAGCTGGGGGAACCGTGGTTTGCGCGACGGCTGGGGCACGGGCGCTCCGGCCTTGCCATCGGCCAACTGCTGCGCTTGCGCCAGGAGAATCCCGCAGCACTGGCAGCGCCGAACCGCATCGGCTTCGTCGGTGACGTAATCGTTTCCCGCCTGTGCGGCCGTGCGGCCCACGACGGCACCTCCTGCTCATTAACTCTGCTCTACAACCCCGACCGGCGGGATTACGACCCGGACCTGCTAGCGCGTTTGGGAGTGAGCCCGGCCCGGTTACCGGACCTGGTTTCCGCACGGGAGGCGGCGGGGGGATTGCTGGCTTCGTTCGCGCAGGAGACGGGTCTGCGCCCCGGCATCCCCGTTTCGGCGGCCATCCACGACCAATACACGGCCGCCCTTGCCACCGGGGCCGTTCGGGCAGGCACGGTCATGGTCGGCACCGGCACCGTCTGGGTCCTGCTGGCCATCGGTGACAGCCTGACTGCGCCCGCCACCCCCGATGCGTTTGTTTGCGACCATGCAGCCGAAGGGCTCTGGGGACAACTGCTCTCCCTGGAAAACGGCGGCTCCGCTCTTTCCTGGGCACTGGACCTGACCGGACAGAGGGGGGCCGGAGGCGACGACATTGATCGCCTGCTCGAATCCGCGCCGCCGGGCAGCGACGGCGTGCGCTGCTGGCCGCTCTTCACGGCGCTGCCGGTCGCAGGCCTCGCGCCCGACACCAAGGGCCGCATCTCCGGCCTGCGGTTGTCCCACCGCCCGAGCCATGTCATCCGGGCCGTGCTCGAGGGCCTGGCCTTTGAGCTAAGGCGGCACATCGGGCTGCTCGACGAAGCCGGGCTGCCTGTCAAACGGCTGGCCTTGAGCGGCCGGGCAGCGGCCAGCCGGGTGACGCCCGCGCTGCTGGCAGCCGCCACCGGGCTGCCGCTCGACTGCGCCGGCAACCGCGCAAGCAGCACGCTGGGCGCGGCCATTGTTGCCCGGGGACTGTGCGAGCCCGCGTCACCGCTCGCCAAGCTGGCCGAAGAGATGGCGCCGGCGGCGAGCCATGTCGAGCCCGCGCCCGGGGCCTCGGCATTATACCAGGAGCAATTCAAAGAATACCTGCGCGAGCTGACGCCGGCGCAGGCAAGCCCACGATGAACCCCACCCCGCTCTACTTCGTCTGGAACTACAACGACACGGACCGCGCCTTCTGGGCCGAGCATTTTGAGAACTGGCTGCCGCGCCGCATGTTCGACGCCCACACGCACATCTTCGATGCGCGCTTCCGGCTGGAGCCGATGACGGAGGCCATGCGCCGCCAATACTGGGTCAACGAGCTGCTGGAACCGATTGACGCCCCGACCGCCGAGCGCTGCTACCAGACTGTGTTCCCGGGCCGCGAATTCAACTGCCTGGCCTTCGGGATGCCGGACCTCGACTTCGACATCGAGGGCGGCAACACCTATGTGCAGCAGGAAAGTGCCCGCCGTGGCTGGCACAGCCTCGCGGTGATCCTCCCGCAATGGTCCCAGGAGAAGGTGGGGGCGCTGCTCGACGCCCCCGGCGTCATCGGCGTGAAGCCCTACTACTCGCTCATCAGCCTCGATCGCGAGACGCGCGACCGGTACCTGGAGGCCAGCATCTTCGAATTCCTCCCGCATCACGTGCTCGAGGTGGTCAATGACCGCCATGGCTGGGTTACCTTGCACATTCCGAAGGCGGCCCGCCTCGGCCACCCGGACAACGTGCGCGAGATCCGCGAGATCCGCCGCCGTTACCCGAACATCGCCCTGGTCATCGCCCACCTCGGCCGTTGCTATACCGAGCCGCACGCGCTGGAGGCGCTGCCGCAATTTGCGGATGACCCCGGACTTTACTTCGACAGCTCCGCGGTACTGAACCCCGCCTGCCACCAAGTCGCGCTGCAACACCTGGGTCCGCGCCGCATTCTCTACGGCTCGGACAACCCGGTCATGTACATGCGCGGGCGGCGGCAATACCACGAGCGCGCCTACGTGAACCGCACCAGCTACCCGTTCCACTTCAACCGCGACCGGGAACCAGCGGACATTGAGGCCCGCTACACCCTTTTCATGTATGAAGACCTGCGGGGCATCAAGCTGGCCTGCGACGAATTGGGCATCGTCGCGCGCGAGGAGATCGAGATGATCTTCCACGCGAACGCGGACCGGCTGATCACGGGCATCCTCGACCGGAAGCGGCAAACCGCTCGGAAGGAGAGGTTGTGAAGAATCGTTCGCCTGGCATCATCGGCTGCGCCCGGACGGGAAGTGTGCCCGGCTACTTGCCAAACGCGCCCCGAGCGTGGATGTTGTGACGGAGTAGCGAATACGACACCTGGATATGACCAAGCCTCTTACCAACCAAAACGCCTCTGCCGCCCGATTCTCGTTCCTGCCGGTTTCGCTCTCACTGGCGGACCTGTGCGGCGAGGAATACGTGCGCGCGATTTGCGCCAACCATGCCTTTCTCAGCGGCGAAGAGCCTGCCTCCGTAACCGAGACGGCTTTCAAGCGGCTTGAGTTCCTGCCCGCCGCCTTCGAGCATCGCCTCCTGCATTTGCTGCCCAAGACCGGCCAGAAGGTCGGGCCGCGGCTGGCTCACACGGCTGGCGGGGCGACCACGCGCCAGTTCGAGGCGCACACCAAGCTCGACCTGGCCCCGCTCGGCGCATTGGGCTATTTCCGGATCGGCGAGGACGGCCATCTCTATCTCATTACCAAGAGCGAGCACTATCACGCGCCGCTGGGACATTCGTTCCCGGGCTATCACCTGGTTGACCGGGCACGCCGGCTCGGCATCCCCAACGCCACGCACAACAACACCCGCGGCTACATCACTCGCCGGCTCGAAGAGGAGCTGGTCTCCAGCGTCAACGAGCTCGCCCCGGGCGACGCCGCCACGCTCAAGAGCGTGCTGGCTTCCACCGATCCCAATGTGCTCAACCGCGTGCTGAACCTTGAGACCGGCAGCCTCGCGGCCGAAGCGGCCCTGAAGCTCGTGCTCGCCCGGTTTTACCGCGCGGACGAGACGATGCCGGCTCCCAAATACCACGGCCGCATCCCGGTGCTGCTCGTGGTGGGCGACGACGATGGCGGCCTCAAGGGGAACTACCACGGCACCACCATGCTCACCCAGATGATGCGAGGCATGTGGCCGGAGTTGTACGGGGCTGCCAGCGAGCGCGGATTCCGCGTAGCTGCCATCCGGCCCGATTCGATCGCCGACCTCGAAGCGGCCTTTGCCGCTTACGAACGCGACAACCTCAAGATTGCGGGCTTCTTCCACGAGATCGTGATGATGAATTACGGCGGCCGCCTCCTCTCACGCGAATTCCTCCAGCGAGCCTACGAGCTGTGCCGCGAACACGACGTGCCCGCGGTGGCGGACGAGATTCAATCCTGCCTCTGGGCCCCGGGCCTGTTCCTTCACCGCGAATACGGACTGCGCCCCTCTTTTGTGGCCATCGGCAAGGGGTTCCCTGGCGGCGAATACGCCGCCTCGCGGCTGATCTTCAGCGCCGCCTTCGACTGCCTGCCGCAATTCGGCGCGCTGGTCACCAACGGCCAGGAGGAGCTGGCGGCCCTGGCCTACCTGGTCACGATGCGCTGGGCTTCCGCCAACCGCGACGTCATCCGCCAGGTCGGCGATTACTACGCCGCCAGGCTGCGGAACCTGGCGGCCCAATTCCCGCAGATCATTTCCAGCGCCGATGGCAGCCGCCACATGGGTTGCCTCCGCTTCCGGGATACCGCCACCGCCACGGGCTTTGCCAGGCTGCTGGTCCTGCGGGGGATTGATATCAGCGCGCAAATCTACAAGGCGGATTGTCCGCCGAGCGTGCTGACCAAGCTGCCGCTCATCGCCGGCGGCGAGGTGGTGGACTTCGTCCTGGCCCGGATGGCCGAGGCCCTGCGCGAGATGGAGAAGGGCAAGTCCCCGTCCGCCGGCCAATGAGCTCCGGGCTTGGCAACCGTGCTGGAAACCTGATAAGACACCTGGAATGAAACTGACAACAGTCTTGCCGTGGTTGTGCGTCGTGGGCTCCCTGTCCGGGCTCGCCTGGTTCTATTCTGCCAACCAGAAGAAAGAAGCCGACATGGCAGTCCTGCGCGCCGACAGCGAGCAGCTCCAGCAGCTTCGCGCCGAGCTGGAGGAGACAAAAAAAGGCCAGACACAAAAGGAAAGCGACGAGCTGGCCCGCCTCCGCAGGGACCACGAGGAGCTGCTCCGGCTGCGGAACGAAGTCCGGCAATTGCGCGGCGACAAGCAGCAGCTAACCGGCCAGGTGGAAGCCGCGCAGACCCAGGCGCAGAATGCCCAGGCCCAGGTCCAGGCGCAGGCCCAGGCGATCAGGGCCGCGCAGGCGCCCCAGGCGACCACTCCGGAGCAGCAGGCCGCCGCCCAGGCTTTTGCCGCCCGTTACGCGATCCAGCAGGCTGCCAATCCCGAGCAGGCCAAAGCCAATGCCTGCATGAACAATCTCCGCCAGATCGAGGGCGCCAAGCAGCAGTGGGCCCTGGAAAAAGGCAAACCCGCGGGCGCGATACTCACCCAGGCCGACCTCACGCCTTACCTGCCCAACAACACGGTGCCAGCATGCCCGGCTGGAGGCGTCTATACCCTGAACCCGATCGGCCTCGGCCCGCTCTGCAACATTCCCGGCCATTCCACGAAATAGCGCGTCCCGCACCGGGCGCTCAGGCCAGCAGCGTTTTAGCCTTGGCCAGGGCCTCGTCGAGCTTTGAGGCATCCTTGCCGCCGCCGCGGGCATTGTCCGGGCGGCCCCCGCCCTTGCCGCCAACAATCGGCGCAATCGCTTGGATAATCTTGCCCGCCTGGACCTGCTTCGACAGTTCCGGTGCAACCGTCGCCACCAGCGCCACGGCGTTGTTGGCGGTGCCGCCCAGGACCACCACGCCCTTGAACTGTCCCTTCAGCGCGTCGGCGATGGATTGCAGGAAATCGCCGTCCGCAGTCCCCAGGTTTTCCACAATGGCCAGCGTGGAGCCGATCGTTTGGGCTTTGCTCGTCAGGCTGCGCGCAATGTCCGCAGCCTGCTTCTGCTGCATCGTCTTGAGCTGCTTCTCCAGCTCCTTCTGCTGGGCGAGCAGGGACTCGATCTTCTTCTCTAGCTCGCCCACGGGCGAGTTGACCTTGCCGGCGACGGTCCTGATGAGCTGCAGCTCCTCGTTCGCCCGCCGGTAAGCCTCGAGGCCGGAGACAGCCTCGATGCGGCGGATGCCGGCGGCAATCGCGGATTCGGCGGCGATGCGGAACAGGCCGATTTCGCCCGTGGCGCGCGTGTGCGTGCCGCCGCATAGCTCCATCGAATAGCCGTCCAGGGCCGCGGCTTTGCCGCCGACCTGGACTACGCGCACGACGTCGCCGTATTTCTCACCGAAGAACTGCATGATCTCCTTGCGGCCCTTGATGTCGCCGTATTTCACCTCGGTCCAGGCGACGGCGCTGTTTTCGAGAATGCGCTCGTTGACGAGGCGCTCGACATCAGCCACCTGCTGTGGCGTGAGCGGCGCGCTGCTGAAATCGAAGGTGAGCTTCTCGGGCCCGACATAGGAGCCCTTCTGGGTGGCATCCGGGCTGACGACCTCGTGCAACGCCCAGTGCAGCAAATGGGTGACCGTGTGGTGGCGCTGGATGGCCTCGCGGCGGGGGCGGTCCACGGTGAGCTGGACCTGCGTCCCGGGGGCGGGGGCATCTTTATCCGCCAGGAAATGCAGCCAGGCGTCGCCGGCTTTCTGGGTGTTGTTGATCGTCCAGAGCTCGCCGCCGCCGCGCATCTCGCCGGTGTCGCCGACCTGGCCGCCCATCTCGGCATAGAGCGGCGAGGCGTCGAGGATGACGGCGGTCTTGTCCTTGATGCCGACCACTTCGATCACCTTGGCGGGCGACTCCAGCCTGTCGAAGCCGACGAACCGGGTGGGCGTGGTGGTCTCGACCTGCGAAAGCTCGATCACCTGCTTCTTCTGGGCGGCGCGCGCCCGGGCTTTCTGCTCCTCCATGAGCGCGTTGAAGCCCTCGATATCCACGGTCAACCCGCGCTCGCGGGCCATGAGCTCGGTCAGGTCGAGCGGGAAGCCCTGCTCATCGTAAAGGCGAAATGCGAACGCGCCCGGGATTCTGGAATGGGCACCCGCGGCAGGCGCCGCTCCCAGCAGCCTTGCGGCCTCCTCCTCGAAAAGCGTGATCCCCCGGTCCAGCGTCTTGTTGAACGCCTCCTCCTCGCGCTGGATGACCTGCTCGATGTGGTCTTGCTTAGCGCGGACTTCGGGGAAGACCTGGCCCATCGTGTCGGCCAGCACCGCCACCAGCTTGTAGAAGAAAGGCTCGTGGAAGCCCAGCGAGCGTCCATAGCGCACGGCCCGCCGGAGGATCCGCCGCAGGACGTAGTTGCGGTCGGTGTTGCCGGGTTGGATGCCATCGGCAATGGCGAAGCTCAGGGTGCGGATATGGTCGCCAATGACCCGGAAGGCGATGTCTATCTTCTCCTGCTCCGTCGCTGCGGCAGCGCCGGCTGCCGGCAGGGTGGAGCCGTATTTCCTGCCGCTGAGCTTCTCGAGCTTGTCGAAGATGGGGCGGAAGATGTCCGTCTCGTAGTTCGAGATGATGCGGTTGAAGTCGGTGAAGTTCTTCGTGTTCTGGATGATGCCGGTGACGCGCTCGAAGCCCATGCCGGTGTCCACATGCTGGGCGGGCAGCGGGGAGAAGGTGCCGTCGGGGTTGGCGTTGAACTGGATGAAGACCAGGTTCCAGATCTCGATGCACTCGGCGGTGCCCTGGTTGACAAGCCGGCCCTTGGTGTCGCCCTGGGGCGTGAGGTCCACGTGGAGCTCGCTGCACGGGCCGCAGGGGCCGGTGTCGCCCATCATCCAGAAGTTGTCTTTCTTGTTGCCGTTGACGATGTGGATGTCGGGGTCAAGGCCGGCGGCGCGGAACTTGCCGGCCCAGATGTCGTAGGCTTCCTGGTCGAAGTCGCTGGGGTCGCCCTTCGCTTTGTCCGGTGAATACACGGTCGCGTAGAGGCGGTTCTTCGGGAACTTCCAGTCTTCCGGGACGAGTTCCCAGGCCCAGTCAATGGCGTCCTTCTTGAAGTAGTCGCCGAAGGACCAGTTGCCGAGCATCTCGAAGAAGGTGTGGTGGTAGGTGTCGAGGCCGACGTCTTCGAGGTCGTTGTGCTTGCCGCCGGCGCGGATGCACTTCTGGGTGTCGGCGGCGCGGGTGTCGCTGCCGGGGATGGCGCCGGCCCAGCGGGAGACATCCGGCGCGCGCTGGCCCAGGAAGACCGGCACGAACTGGTTCATGCCGGCGTTGGTGAAGAGCAGGTTGGGCGAGCCGGGCATCAGGCTCGCCGAAGGCACGAGCGTGTGCCCCTTCGACTTGAAGAAGTCCAGGAATGATTGACGTATTGCGGTGCTGGTCATGCGGGTAATTTTACCCGGGGAGCAGGGGGGCGTCTATGCTGGAGTTGATCCGGCAGACCAGTCAGACCGGTCCGGCCAGCCAGGTCGCTCAGGTTGGCTGGCGGACTCGTTTATCCGCTACCCGCTCACGCCTTCAAGCCCTTCAGGTCAGCCGTGAACTTCTCCTTGCGGTGCATCATCTCCTGCCAGGTCACCACGCCGTTTTTGTAAGCGGCCATGCGGCCCAGGATGGTGGTGAGATTGCTGCGCACACTCGCGGGCACCGTCGGGTTGGCGCACTCCCCGTTCGTGATGCTGTTGTGGAAGGTCGCAATGTTGGCCTCCACGCCCTCGCTGTAGAGGTTGACCACTTGGCCGTCCAGGTGGAAGTCGGTCGCCTTGACCATAACGTTGCCGAAGTAGTGCGTGTCGGCCGCGCCCTTCAGCCCGTAGGCCCGGCACATGATGTCGTCGTAGCCAAAGCCCGCCTGATGCGAGTTGAAGCTCACTACCAGGTCGTTGGGGAAGTAGTAGATGACCGCAAAATGATCCCAGCAGTTGCCCTCATAATTGCGCTTCCGGCCGCCGGTGCCGTAGGCCCGGATCGGCTCGGCGTCGAGCATCCAGCAGGCGACATCGAGCGCGTGGATGTTCTGCTCGGTAATGACGTCGCCGGAGAGGATTCGATCCACGCCCCAGGCGCGCAGGCGGACCTCGGGGTTCTTCGGATCCTTGCGCAGGAGCTGGTCCATGCTCTCCCACGTCATGCCGCACTGGTAATTGGCATCCACGGAAACGAGCTTGCCGATCTCGCCGTCATGGACGGCCTTGATGGCGTCCTGGTAGAGCTTGTTGGCGCGAGTCTGGAAATCCACCAGGAAGCAGAGCTTCTTCGCCGTCGCCCGCTTCCCGCTCTCGGCGACGGTCAGGCAGCCGGGCACATCCACGGCAACCGGCTTGGCCAGGTAAACATGCTTGCCGGCCTCCACCGCCGCGGCGGCCTGCTCGGGATGAAAGTAAGGGGGGCTCTCGATGACCACCGCGTCGAGGTTCTGCTCGAGCAGCTTGCGGTAGCCGGAAAGCCCGGTGTAGCGGTTGGCGGCGGGGACATTGAGCTTCTCGCCCGCCTCGTCGGCATGGTCCTGGAAGTAATCCGCCACGGCCGCGAAGTGGTAGCCGCCGTGCTTTTCGAACAGCTTGGCGATCCACTTGCCGCGGCCGCCGCACCCGATGAGGCCGATGTTGATCTTGGAGTTGGCCGCGGCGCCGCGAACCAGCTCCGGCTTCAGGATCGTGCAGGCTAATACCGAGGCCCCGGCCCCGGCAATAAAGCGCCGGCGTGTCATGGGGACGATGTCGTTGCGTGGCTGTTCGTGTTCGGGTGTGGTCATTGTCGGGCCTGTCAGTTAAAGGTGATTGCCAATGCTGGATGGAATCGAATCACTTCGGGGAGGCGCTGTCAAATCCTTCGTCACCCCAAATCCTGTCGCCCCAAATCCCTTGACACTGGGACCATCCCATACCATTACATGGTTGTGATCAATCTTATCAATCGTCGGCGGTTTGTCGGCCAGGCCACGGCCGCGAGCCTTCTCACCCTCGTCCCACACCAACTGCTCCGGGCTGCCAATTCCCGGAAGCCGCTCCGCAAGGCCATGATCGTCAAAGAGGTCACGGAAGCGGCCCTGGAGCCCTTGAAGGCGGCCGGCTTTCAGGGCGTCGAGACGTCGCACATCTGTCCCGAGGCGGAGGCTGCCGCCGGCCGGGCCGTGGCCGAAAAGCTCGGCATGCGCGTGCATTCGGTGCTGCGCGGGTGGATGCACTTCAACAGCGAGGATCCCGCGCAGGTGGAGTCTTCCCTGGAAGACACCCGCAAAGGTTTGCGCGCCGCCAGGGCTTACGGCGCGGATGCGATCCTCCTGGTGCCGTGCAAGGTCAGCGGCATGCCCATGCCCGAGGCGTGGGAGTTCGACATCGCCTTCGACCCCAAGACCTGCCATGTCACCCGGGTCGCCGCCGGCGACAACTCCCGCTACGAGGCCTACATCAAGGCGCAAAACCACGCCACCGACACCTCGCGCGCCGCCGTGGAAAAGCTCATCCCGCTCGCGCAGGAATTGAAGGTGATCATCGCGCTGGAGAACGTGTGGAACAACCTCTGGGTTAAGCCGGCGCTCTACCGGCAATTCGTCGCCTCCTTCGGCAGCCCGTGGGTCAAATCCTACTTCGACATCGGCAACCATACGAAATACGCGCCACCCCAGGACTGGATCAAGGCCCTCGGGCCGCTGATCGCCAAGCTGCACATCAAGGACTTCAAGCTCAACCCCGACGGCCATGGCGGCAAGTTCGTCCATCCGCGCGACGGCAGCATTGACTGGCCGGCCGTGCGCCAGGCGCTTGATGTTACCGGCTACGACGGCTGGGCTACCATCGAGGATGGCGGCTTGGAGCTCGCCGAGTTCAGCCGGCGCTTCGACCTCATCAACGAGGGCAAATAGACGCTCCGCGGCGGCGGCGTCGGGTGAGGCTCTGAAATCCGAAGTTGGCAGAGGTGCCTGAGAATAGCGGGACGTTCCTGCGCCTGCCTGGGGCGCCTTTGGGTGCAATCCGCCCTTGGCCAACCCGGGGAAACGGGATAAACTGCTGCTTAACGACTGGAACGAGCATGTCATACGACCGCGCCGATCACGACTACAGCACGGAGCAGGATCCCCTGCCCAAGGGGCACGCCGCCACCCATATCGGCATATTCCTCGCGTGGGCGGTTTTCAATGGGCTGGAGAACGAGTTCCACCGCCGTCAGCCGGCGGAACTCCTGGCCAGGCTGCGACGGCGGGAGATGACCGGACGGCAGTTCTTCGAGGCCGTGTGCGACGGGCGGTTCTCAGAGAAGGACCTGGGCCCCGAGGGCAATGCCTTCGCCGAATACTACTATGCCAACGAGACGGGCGAGCGAGGGCCCTACTTTGCCGATTACAAGCGGACCCTGGCTGCTCGCCTCCCCAGCTTCTGGCATGTTGCCGACACCTGGGCCAATTACGACAGGATGGCGGCCGTCATTGACCGTCGCTTCGCCGACTGGAGAAAGCCGCCCCCGGCAAGGCGCTGGTGGCAGTTCTGGAAGTGAACCGCCGGAGCTGTCCCGCGGCATCACCATGGCGGCTCCCGGCCGGCACACCGCGCGCCGGTTGTCGTTCGATCCCCTGCTACTCGTACCGCAAGGACTCAATCGGATCCAGGTTGGCCGCCTTGAAAGCCGGATAGGTTCCAAACACAACCCCCACCACGGAGCAGATCAGCAGGCCAAGGCCAATCCAGTCCAGGGGGATGACCGGGTCCAGCTTGAAGAAGTATGCCGTCGAGTTCCCGCCCAGGATGCCGCACAGCACGCCGATGACCCCGCCGATTTCACACAGCACGACGGCCTCGATGATGAATTGCGTCATGATGTTGCGCTTCTTGGCACCCACCGCGCGGCGGATCCCGATCTCCCGCGTGCGCTCCGTCACCGAGACCAGCATGATGTTCATGATGCCGATGCCGGCGGCCAGCAGCGCGATTGAGCTGATAACCGCCACCCCGATGCGCACGGTTAGCGTGAACGCATTGAATTGGGCGATCATGGTGTCATTGGAGGCGATCTCGAAGCTATCCGGCTCGCCGGGCGGCACCCGGCGGATGATCCGCAGCAGGCCGCGCACCTCCTCGACACAAGCGTCGTAACTGGCACGGTCCCGGGCCTGCACTAGGATGGTCATGCTGCGCCAGGTGTAGCCGAAGCGGCCCAAGCCTGTCGTAATCGGGATCACTGCGAATTTGTCCTGGTCCCCGCCCAGGGAGCCGCCCTTGGGCTGGAGCACCCCGACCACCGTGTAATTCAGGCCGTTTATCTTCACCCTCTCTCCCACCGCTGAGCCCGCGGGGAAGATGGTCCGGGCCAGGGTGTTGCCGAGCACGCATACGTCCCGCGCTCCTTCCACGTCCGCATCGGCCAGCCCGCGGCCGTCCTGGACGATCCAGTTGTGGGCTGGGAAGCTGCCGGGAGTCTCGCCGTAGAGGTTCACGTTGGGGGAGGTCCGCCGGTACCGTGTTTCGACCTGGCCGGCCCAGAAGGAGGTCTCAATCCCCACCGCGCGCGCCAGCGTGGCGCCCTCGATCAATCGCCGGCCTTCCTGCAGGGTGATGTTCTTCCGCTGCCGGATCTTCTCCATGCCCTGGGGCCTGGTAAACATAAGCGTTGGGAACTTCCGCACCATGAAGGTCTGATCACCCAGCGTGCTGAGTTCCGCCTCGATGGTGCCCTGCATCACGCGCAGGGCGGTCATGACGACGATGATGGAAAACACGCCCACCAGGACCCCCAGCAACGTCAGCACGGAGCGAAGCTTGTGCGCCGCGACAGCGCTCAGGGCCATGTGGAAGCTCTCGCGCAGTTCGGCCAGCAGGATGGTTAGGGGTTTAGGGATCACATCTCACTCACTCCTCAGCGCATCCACCGGGTTCATCCGCGCGGCGCGCCAGGCGGGAACAAAGCCCGATAACACCCCCGTGACCAGCGATACCAGCAGGGCGAGGCTGACCACGACGGGGGAGAGGGTCACCGGCATGTATTGCTGCAAGATCCACGTCAGCGGCCAGGCGATGCCGAGCCCGATGGCCCCGCCGATGAGGCAGATGGTGGCGGCCTCGACCAGGAATTGCAGGAGGATGGTGCGCCGTTTGGCGCCGATGGCTTTGCGGATGCCGATCTCGCGTGTCCGCGCGGCGACTGACACGAACATGATGTTCATGATGCCGATGCCCCCGACAAAGAGGGAAAGGCCAGTGATGAACAGCCCGATCCCGCCGATGATCGCGGTGATCTTGTGCACCATCTTCAGGATTTGTTCCTGCTGATTGATGGCGAAATCATCCGGGTCACCCGGTGCCAGGCGCCGGAGACGGCGCATGACGCTGTGCAGCTCCTCCTGCGCGCTTTCCAGTTCGGCCACGTCCCTGACCTTGACCTCGATCAGTTCCACTTCCCGCGTGTGCTGGAAGGCGGCCGTAAACTGGCGCAACGGAATGATGGCCTGGTTGTCGAACTGGCCAAACATATCGCCTTGTTTCTCCAGCACGCCGACCACCTCAAACGGCCGATCGCCGATCATGATCTTCTTGCCGAGCGGCGACTCCCGGTCAAACAGATTGGTGGCTACCGTGGAACCGATGACACACACGGGCCGGCCGCCCTGAGCGTCGGCTGCCGACAGAAAGCGACCGTCCGAGATTGAGATCCCGCCCGTCAGCAGGAGCTGCTCCGTGGAGCCAATGATGGTCACTGCGGTGGCGCCGCGCTTGCCGTATTTGATAAGGCGCTGATCAAAGGCCAGCGGGGCCACCGCGCGGGCTGTCACCAAATCCCGCTCCAGCGCGCTGGCCTGCTCAATCGTGAGCCGCGGGCGCTTCTGGATCTTGCGCCACTGCTCTTCCGTATCGGGGCCGGACCAGTCCTGGCGCTGCACAAAAAACACATCGGCGCCGATGTGCGAGATGGTTCTAAGAAAGGCCCCGTTTAACCCCTCAATGGCGGTGCCCATCAAGGTGACCGTGACGATGCCGATCACGATTCCGAGGGTGGTCAGCACCGACCGCAGCTTGTTGGCGCGGACGGCGGCCCAGGAGATCGCCAGGCCCTCTTGCAGCTCGGTGAGCAGGTTCATGAGCGGGCCGGCGGCGGCTGCCCCGCACCGGGGGCTGGCACGCGGGGGGCAACGCACTCCTCCGCCCCACCCCACTGCCCATCGCCTTGCCGCTCGTCGCTGGCGATCAGGCCGTCGCGAATCCGGATGATGCGATGGGCGTGCTTGGCTACGTCCTCCTCATGCGTCACAAGGATGATCGTGTTGCCCCGGCGCGACAGGTCCCCGAAGAGCGTCATGATTTCCGTGCCGGTCCTGGTGTCGAGGTTGCCGGTCGGCTCATCCGCCAGCAGGATGGAGGGGTGGTTGACCAGCGCGCGGGCCACGGCGACGCGCTGGCGCTGGCCGCCGGACAATTCGTTGGGCCGGTGGTGAACCCGGTCCGCGAGCCCGACATTCCGCAACGCCTCGAGCGCGACCTGCCGCCGTTCCTGGGAGGGCATGCCCGAATAAATCAACGGCAACTCCACGTTGCGCAGCGCGTCGGAGCGCGGCAGCAGGTTGAACGTCTGAAAGACGAAGCCGATTTCCCGGTTCCGGATCTCTGCCAGTTGGTTGTCATCCATCTGGCTCACCTGGAAGCCGTTCAGCTCATACTCGCCCCCCGTCGGCGTGTCCAGGCACCCGATCAGGTTCATCAGCGTGGACTTACCCGACCCCGACGGCCCCATAATGGCCACGTATTCGCCGCGCTCAATGTCCAGCGACACTTCTCGCAGCGCGTGAATCGTCTCCGAGCCCATCTGGTAGCGGCGGGAGATCTTGTCGAGTCGGATCAGCGGCATGAAAGGGAGGAGGCTGGCGGCCCCAGGTTCAGTTCACTCGCCCGGCTTTTGTTCCTTGTCCGTGGCTTTCTCGCCGGTCGCGGGGCCCTTGCGGATCTTCTTGCCGTCCTCGAGTTCGCGGGTGATGGCCTTGAAGCTGCCTGAAACCACCTCCTGCCCTTCGGCCAGCCCCTCGGTGATCTCCCAGTAGTTGTCGTCGCTGATGCCGATCTTCACCGGCACCATCTTTGCATGGTCGCCCTCCACCACGAATACCACCTCCACCTGTTTGGCCGCCTCCTTGGACTTCCGGTCGCCCTTGGCGACGTTGGTTCCGTCCGCCGCCGGGGCATTTGTAACGGCAGCAGCCGCAGGGGTCGTGGCGGCGGCTTTCTCCACGGCCACATTGGTGCCTGCCTTTGCTGAATGGGTCTGTGACAGGGTATTCCGGGCGGCTGTCTTCGCGTCGCCCTTCTTCTCCTTGTCCTTTTCCTTCGGCGGGCGGGTAGTGACGCTGGCGAACGGAACCGTGAGCGCGTTGGTCCGGTAGCAGGTCTCGATCTCGGCGGTCACTGTCATGCCCGGCCGGAAGGACTCCTTCTCCTGGATGCGGATTCGGACCTCAAACTTGGTGGCATCCTGGCTGGCGCCCGCATTAAACTGACCGGCGTCCTTGGAGGAGTTGGCGATTTCGGTGACCGTGCCGTTGAACTTGCGCTTTTTGAAGGCATCCACCTCCAACCGCGCCTGCTGCCCCGGGGCGATCCGCACCACGTCGTTTTCACCGATGTCCACCCGCGCCTCCATCTCGTTCAGGTCCGAGATGGTCATGATTTCGGTGCCCACGTTCTGGACCGTTCCCAGCACCCGCTCGCCCAGGCGGGAATTGAGCTTGCTGATCGTGCCGTCGAGCGGGGCGGCGATCGTGGTCTTCTCCAGGGAATCCCGGGCGCTGTCCACCGCCGCTTTGGCGACACCCACCTGGTGCGTCGCGCTTTCGAGTTGCGCTTTGGCCACATCAAACGCCGCCAGCGCTTCGTCATACGCAGAATCCGACACCAGCTTGTTCCGGAACAGGTTCTGGATGCGTTTGAACTCGGCTTCGGCCTTCCGCAGATTGGCCTCGGCCATGCTCTTGCCCGCCAGGCCCGACTTGTAGCTCGCGTTGGCCTGGTTGGTGGCTGCGATGTAGAAGTCCGGCTTGATCTTCACCAGCAAATCACCCTTCCGGACCTTCTGCCCCTCCTTGACCGGCAGAGCAGTGATCTCGCCGCTGACCTCGGCGCTGATCTTGACCTGCAGGACGGGCTGGATCCTGCCGTTGGCCAGCACGAGTTCGGTCATGTTGCGCCGCGTCGCTTTCTCGGCCTGAACCGTGGTCACTATGTCCTGCTTCTTGAGGATCACCACGGCCGTCAACCCGCCCAGCGCCAGGATAATGCACGAGAACACCAGGATCTTTCTGCGTCGCTTAGACTTTGCCATTTGAGTTAGTTATTAAGACACGGCTGGAGGGATTAAGTTTCAGCCCTGAAGCTGGCGCCTTCATCCGCTGGCCCGTTTAACCGCCATTTGCACCAGCAGCCCCAGCCCGGTGAGAAAGCCGGTGTAGGCGGCCCAAATCCCGAAGACCCAGAGGGCGGCTTTGGCGAACGACACGCCGCTCAGGCGGGCCAACCCCACCGCGCGCACCGCCAGCAGCCAGAAGGTCATCACATTGACGATCGCCAGCAGCGCATGCACCGTGTTCTGGGGATCGAAATCCTTCACCAGCAGCATCAGGCTGGGGGAGGCGTAGAGATTGCCCATCCCCAGGATGAGCAGGCTCTTTACGAGCGCATCCAGCACGGCGATCATATTCCCCAGGCCGACCACCTCCACCGCTTTCATATACGGAAAGTCCCCTTTCAGCACCTTGACGCCGACCAGCCAGATAATCAGCCCCCAGACAAACGGTGTGAGCAGCCCATAAAACACCGGAACTATGGCAACGCCGATCTTGGAACTGATACCGGCCCACTTTTCGCCCATGGCACGGGCCTGCTCGGCCTGCTGCTCGCTCATGTGGCTGCTTTCGACCTGCTTCTGAATCGCCTGGTCGGTGAGTTCGCTGAGTTGGTGCTTGATCGAGTTCTGCGAGAAGATCACCGCCGTGGCTGCCCAGCTTACCAGACTGAGAATCAGCGCCGGCACCAGCCAGTTGGCTGTCGAGGGGCGGACCGTCTTCACCTCTTGGAAAACATCCGCCGGTGTGGCAAACACGTTCAGCAAACGCCCGGCCAACGACATGGCGGGTACCTGCGGGGTTTCCCGCGGCGATTCCTGCATTGGCAAATGCTCTTCCATAAGCTCAACTCCGGTTTGAAGGCGGCCCGATGGCCGCCCGCCGAGAATGCGGGAACCGAACCCGCGTGTCGAGTGGTTAACGCGCACTACAGCCATTATGGCGGCACCCGAGGCGGGGCACACCCCACCCGAGCCATCTCCCGTTGCCGCCGGCCCATTACGAGGCGGGGCCGATCCAGCGTGACCCGGATCGGCCGCGTCGCTCGCGGTAATTTCGCCGGAGTTACTCCCTATACACGCCGTATGCTCTCCCTACACACACCGTAGGTAACATTTGGACGGCCTACAGGCATATTATTGCGCGGAGCAGCATAGCCGCCCAGCCGAACCGCGCTCCCCGACATTCCCCACGAGGGCGTTTTCTCCCAGATCGCGAAGGGTCTTGAGCATTGCAGTGCGACGCCCTGTCCGGCCGTGACCTATCGAAACCGGGTTGCTACTTCTCCGGCCCGCCGCCGAACTGCTTCCAGTAAAGCTCCTTGAAAGGGTTCACCTTCGGGCCGACGGCGTTCTCATTGACGAGCTGCGGCTGGAGGGAATCCCACCACTTGTCGTAGGCGGCGTCGAGTTCCTTGACGACCTCGGGATGCTCCGCTGCCACATTGTTCTTTTCGCCCGGGTCGGCTTTGACATCAAACAGCTGCCACTGCTTCTCACCGGATTTGGACACGCAGACCATGTGCCAGCGGGCATTGCGCGCGCTGCAATCCCGGTATTTCGCCTGCGCGGCCTGGCCACGCCCCCAGCGGCCTATGTGGGTGAAGATCACCCGGTCCGGCCATGTCCCGGCGGGGTTCTTCAGCAGCGGGGCCAGGCTGCGTCCCTCGACCTGCGC
>JAPLUA010000117.1 GCA_026397855.1 Verrucomicrobiota bacterium
CGGGGACCTACTCGATCGGCTTCATCACCAGCGAGCAGCAGCAGGAGGTGCAGGACAAGGCCGGGCGCAAGGTCGTGTGCGTGTTTGTTCCGGCCACCCCCAACCCCACATCCGGCTTCCTGCTCATGGTTCCCGAGGAGAAGGTGATCAAGTTGGAGATGTCCGTTGCCGACGGCAGCAAGTATGGCATCAGACTGGGTGCCATCATGCCCGGATACACCCCGGCCTTGAACCCGAATCCCAGGGGATTGCGCGGCGAAGCCTCGGGCACTCCGGGCCATGATTGAGACCGCCACCGGCGTGGTGCTGCGCACGCGGCGGCTCACGGAAACCAGCCTCATCATCCACTGGATCACCCCCAGCCTTGGCCGCCTCGCCACGGTCGCCAAAGGCGCACTTCGCCCCAAATCGCCCTTCCGCGGCAAGCTGGATCTGTTCTATCGCGCGGACTTCAGCTTTAGCCGCAGCCGGCGCTCCGACCTGCATAACCTGCTCGAAGTCAGCCTGCGCGAAACTTACCCCGTATTACGACAGGACCTGGACTGCCTCCGCCACGCCTCCTACTGCGCCGCGCTCGTCGAGCACGCCTCCGAAACCGAGACTCCCCTGCCCGCGATCTATGAGCTGATATCCGGACTATTGCAATACCTCGGCGCGCACGGGGCCCAACCCCAGGCCATCTTTGCCTTTGAACTCAAGTTGCTTTCCGAACTGGGATTGCAGCCGGACCTGGAGCAGAGCAGGCTCAATCCCGGCACACGGCTGCTGGCGCAAGCGCTCGCCGGGAAGGACTGGAGCGGGCTGGCGCGCTTAAGCCCAAGCGCCGCCCAAGTAACCGAGCTGCGCCATTTCCTGCACGGCTTCTTGATCTGCCACCTGGAAAAGATCCCCCGGGGCCGGGATACCGCGC
Organism: Verrucomicrobiota bacterium; assembly: GCA_026397855.1. Classification (GTDB taxonomy): domain Bacteria; phylum Verrucomicrobiota; class Verrucomicrobiia; order Limisphaerales; family UBA8199; genus JAPLUA01. Next base: position 911 of record JAPLUA010000117.1, read on the forward strand.
TGGCCCCGGCGGACTGAGAATTCAACCCGGGGAGGGCGAGAGTTCTCCCGAAAACCCGGTCTTGAAACCGACATTGGAATGGTGGTGACCGACGCGGCGTGGGCTTCGCCTCCAAAGTTCGACAGCAGGAAACGGCTTCAGGGAAGAAGCCGCCAACGGCGCAGGCAAGCGGAGCAGATGCTGCAAGATCTCCTGCCGCTCCATGGGATGCAGTTTTTGGGATTGCTCCAATAAGGTCTCGGCTGCCGCACTCATGACCTCGGCCGGCACACGGGAAGGCCGCGTGTTAACGCCGCAGGAACTTCGCCACTGCCTCGGTCCGGGTCCGCACCTGGAGCTTTTCATAGATGCGCCGGATGTAGGTGTGGACGGTTTCGTAGCTGATGCCCAGCTTGTCGGCGATCTCCTTGTACAGGAATCCGTTGCTCAGGCAATCCAGCACCTCCTGCTCGCGCTGCGAGAGGTTCTCCGTCGGCTGCGGCGAAGGCCCGGCCTTCTGGAAGGATTGCGTCACCTTGCGGGCAATATGGGTTGTCATCGGCGATCCGCCCCGATGCACCTCGCGAATGGCCTCCAGCAGCTCGGCGCTCTTGGTGCGCTTGAGCAGGTAGCCCGACGCGCCCGCCGCCAGGGCCGCGAAAATGTTGTCGGTGTCCTCATAGACGGTCAGCATCAGCGACTGGATCTGCGGCGCGACCTGCTTCAATTGTCGCACGCACTCGACACCGTTCATCCCGGGCAGGTTGATATCCATCAGCACGACTTGCGGCCCGTCCTTGGGCAAGCCTTCCAGCGCGGCCTCCGCGTTCCCGTAGTGGCTGAGGCACTTAAATCCCTCCGCCCGGCCAATCACGCGCGCCAGCGTGCTGCGCAACTGGTCGTTATCTTCCACGATTGAAACTGTGATTGACATGCTTGAGCCTGCGTCGGACGGCCGCTATACGCCGCCCGTCACCCCCACTCCTACCCACCCCGCCCGCCACCGTCAAATGAATACCGCCGCATTCCCGGCAGCCGGCTTGCAACCGGTCCGGTCCTTGGCTATCGTCGGTCGAGCAGACGAAGCCGGTTTCCTGCCAGGAGCAGGGCCCGGCCCCTGCAAACTATGCCCGAATCACATATCCAGGACCTTTTTGCGGAGCGGATCGGCGGCCGGCAATACGGCAAGTCGAACGCCATTTACAAGTTCGAGAAGATCAAACGCGCCAAGCGCGCCGCCATGGCAGCGCACCCGGGCGCCGAGATCATTGACCTTGGAATCGGCGAGCCCGATGAGATGGCATTCCCGGAAGTGGTGGAGACGCTCTGCTCGGAGGCGCGCAAGCCTGAAAACCGGGGCTATGCGGACAACGGCGACCATGTCCTGAAGCAGGCCGCAGCCCGCTACCGGGGCCGCGTGTGCGGCGTCCAGGGGATCAACCCGGAGACGGAAGTGCTGCATTCCATCGGCAGCAAGGCTGCGCTGTCCATCCTGCCGGCGGCCCTCATCAACCCGGGCGACTACGCCCTCATGACGGTTCCCGGCTACCCGATCTTCGGCACCCACACGAAGTTTCTGGGCGGACGCGTCCATAACCTGCCGCTTACCGGGGACAACGGATTCCTGCCCGACCTGGGCTCGGTGCCATCGGACATCCTGAAGCAGTCCAAGGTGCTGGTCCTCAACTACCCGAACAACCCGACTGGCGCGAGCGCAACGCCGGAGTTCTTTGCCCGGGTGGTGGAGTTTGCGCGCCGGAACCATTTGGCAGTCATCCACGATGCGGCCTACGCGGCGCTCGTCTTCGAAGGCCGGCCGCTGAGCTTCCTGGCCACGCCCGGGGCCAAGGAGGTCGGCATCGAGCTGCACTCGGCCAGCAAGTCCTTCAACATGACGGGCTGGCGCTGCGGGTTCGTGGCCGGCAACGAGCTGCTCGTACGGGCCTACGGGGACGTGAAGGACAACATGGACTCGGGCCAGTTCCTGGCGATCCAACACGCCACGGCCCATGGCCTGGACCATCCGGAGATCACCGTCCGGATTGCGGAGAAGTATTCGCGTCGCATGGACGGGCTGGTTGGCGTCCTCGCCGATGCCGGTTTCCAGGCGCGCAAACCGAAAGGGTCTTTCTTCCTCTACGTCAAGGCGCCCCGCGCCGCCACGACCCGCGCCGGGGTGCGCGTCGAGTTCACGAGCGCGGAGGCGGTATCGCAGTGGCTGATCAGCGAGAAGCTGATCTCCACTGTGCCGTGGGACGATGCTGGCGCTTACCTGCGTTTCAGCGTGACCTTTGCCGCGAAGGATCTCGCCGACGAGAGCCGCATCGTGGGAGAGATCGGCAGCCGGCTGCAGGATGTGCGATTTGAGTTCTGAACCCGGATGTCCCCGACCAGTCACAGCTTTAGACAGATACCCGTATGAATCAAGATTCCCCAAAGCCAGCAAACGCCCCCGGCACGCCCGTTCCATCACGCATCACGCATCACGCATCACGCCCCCGGATCCCGGCCGTATTGCTCGCCGCCTGCGTGGCGGGGCTCCTGGCTGCCGGCTGCAGCTCGACCGGAAAGACGGCATCAGCCCGGTTCGCCTCGGTCGAGATCCAGGGCCAGCGACACGAGCGGGTGCGCGATGTCACCGCGGAAGTATTCCGCGATCACGGCTACCTGGTTACACGCAACGGCTGGGCCGACATGGTCTTCGAGCGGGAAGGATCCGCCATGAACAACATCGCCTACGGCAACTGGATGGGAAAGCGGGTCTGGGTCCGGGTCAAGGCGGCGGTCACCGACATGTCGGCGGCCAGGTGCCAGGTTAAGTGCGAAGCGTTCGTCGTTCGCAACCGGGGTGAGTCTCTCGAGGAGGAAATCCAGCTTACCAAGGTGCAGAGCGGCCAATACAAGGACCTGCTCAACGAAGTGGCCAAGCGCCTGGGCGCCGTGGCGCCGGGGCCTGTTCCGGTCAAACCGGGCGCTTGATTTTGCCGACGGTTCTGACGATGGTGCCTTGATAGCAAATATGCCCGAACGATCCAAAGCCCGTAAAACGCAGACCTTCCGCTTTGCCGCGCCCGAGGCCTTGAGCGTCCTCCTGGTCGGGGACTTCACTCATTGGCAGAAGGGTGCAATCCCCATGCGCAAGAACCAGCTCGGAGTGTGGGAGATCACGGTGGCCCTGCCGCCAGGCCAGCATTCCTACCGGTTTATCGTGGATGGCGAATGGCGCGACGACCCCGAGTGCAAGCTGCGCGTTCCCAATCCGTTCGGCGGCCAGAACATGGTGCGCATTGACGCCTGATCGCCTGCGTTTAGCTGCTCGACAGACTCCAGCCCTGCCGATAATTCCGCCGCAGGAACTGGGAGGCATCATCCACGTTGGCGAACTTAAGCCCGGCTGGGTCCCACATCAGCTTCCGAAGCGTCAACTCCTCGCGGAGCGCCATCCGCAAGGCGACGTTGCCCAGCAGCACCGCCTCGGCCAGCGGACCGGCCCAGTCGAAATTCACCCCGGCGGGCTGGCCGCCTTTGCACGCCTCGATCCATTCCTTGTAATGGCCGGCTGAGCGGGGAATCGTTGTCCGGATGGGGCCGACTTTCTTTGCCCGCGCCTCGGGGTAGATCGCGTTGCCAAGCATGAATCCCTTTTCGCCGATGAGCAGGCGTCCGTTGGCGCCCATCTGCGTTCCTTCGGGCAAGCCTTCCGGCCGCGGCGGGCGCAGGCCGCCGTCATACCAGACCAGCTTGCACGGAGGCATCGCGATTCCGCCCGCGGCGGCCCCCGAGAGGCCCTTGATGTGGCAGTTAATGGCCTGCGGAGCGGCCCCGCGTGCCGGGAACTGCCAGGTCACGATCGAGCCCAGCGGGAAGCTCTCCTCGTTGACGCGCGTCGAGGCGCCCTGCACGCTCAGCGGTGCCCCCAGCTTCAGCGCACGGAATATCGGGTCCATCGAATGGCAGCCGATGTCCCCGAGCGCGCCGGTGCCAAAGTCCCACCATCCGCGCCACTTGAAAGGCAGGTAGGCCGGGTGATATGGCCTTTGCGGCGCAGGGCCAAGCCACAGATCCCAGTCCAGGGTCTCCGGCACGGGGGGCGTTTCCTTCGGGCGGGCCAAACCCTGCGGCCAATACTCGTCGAACAGCCCCCGCGACGGGCGATCCGTCCAGACATGCGCCTCATGCACCTTGCCGATGGCGCCGGCCCACACACATTCGGAGAGCTGGCGCGTCTCGACCGAGGCCTGCCCCTGGTTGCCCATCTGCGTGGCCACCTTCGCCGCGCGGGCCGCCTGCGTCACCTGCCGCGCTTCCCACACGGAATGGGTGAGCGGCTTCTCGCAGAAAACATGCTTGCCGCGCTTGATCGCCTCCATCGTTGCGAAGGCGTGATGGTGATCGGGCGTGGCGACCACCACGGCATCAATCTCTTTCATCTCATCGAGCATCCGGCGGTAGTCGGTAAACTGCCTTGCCTTGGGATACTTCTTGAAGACGCGGGCGGCGTGGCTCCTGTCCACGTCGCACAGCGCGACAATGTTCTCGCTTTCCATCTGGCCGAGGTCGTGCAACCCCTGCCCTCCCAGCCCGATCCCGGCCAGGTTGAGCTTCTGATTGGCGGAGGTCGCCCCGCGCAACCCCAACACACCCCCAGGCAAGACCATGAAGGTCGCAGCCGAGAAGGCGGTGGCCCCCAGGAATTGGCGGCGGTTGAGTGCGGTGTTGGATGCGCGAGATTTGGTCTGCATCAGTCCAGATTGGAGAACCCCGCGAGTAAAAGCCAGCACTTCAAATCGGCACCAGCTATTCGGATTTCACATCTCCCGTCATCGGGACGAACCGGACCGGCAGCACGGCATGCTGCTCCAAAATGCCCCGACGCTTGCGCAACAGCACCAGCTCCTGGCTCCATGACGGACCGATCGGGATGATGATCCGCCCCCCTTCCTTAAGCTGTTCCGCCAGCGGCCCGGGCACGCGCTCCGGCGCGCAGGTGACCATGATCGCGTCAAACGGCGCCGCCTCGGCCCAGCCGCGAGAGCCGTCCCCGGCGCGAGCCTGGACATTGGGGCATCCCAGCCGCTTTAGATCGGCAGAGGCGCGAGCCGCCAATTCCTCGACGATCTCGATGGTATAGACCTCGGCCACCAGTTCGGCGAGCACTGCGGCCTGGTAACCGGAGCCGGTGCCAATCTCCAGGACGCGGTCGGACGCCTTCGGCTCGAGCTGCTCTGTCATGAAGGCGACAATAAACGGCTGCGAAATGGTCTGCCCGTGGCCGATGGGCAGCGGATGATCGTCGTAGGCCTGGGCGCGCAGGCGTTCCGGCACGAACTCGTGCCGCGGCACCTTGCCCATCGCCGCAAGGACACGGGAGTTCGTGATGCTCCGGCCCGGACCGCGGAGCTGCGAGGCCACCATTTGTTCTCGTGCAAGCACGAGAGGTTCATTTTATGGCTTCTTATCGCCGATCCGCACGATCGCGTAGATAATCGCAGCCGGTATTCCCGCCAGCAGCGCCAGGGCGACGAATAAGCCCGACCCCTCGCCGCGCTTGCGAATGTCGGTGAAGATCCACACGGCGACCAGGATGTTGAAGATCATTCCCAGCAAAACGCAGAGCTTGACCAGGTCGGCGATCTGTTTGCCGACCTTGGGGGCCGACGGAACCGGCATGGCTTGCGGCGCAGGCATGCCCGGGGGTGTTTGCGGGTGGGGGATTTCGCCCAGGCCCGGCATCGGCATGCGTCCCCGCATCCGGTTGCCTTCCCGTTGCATCATCGGCCGCTGACGCTCCTGTTGCGTCGTGGATTGGCGCAGGAATTGTTCCTGCCGCTGTGCCATCTCGTTGACCCGCCGTTCCAGGCGCTCCAACCGGTCACCCGGACCGACCCGATCCTGTTCGGCCGCGAATACCGCAGTCGTGTTGCCAGACCATGCCAGGACGGCAAACGCCGCCATCAGCCCGAACCGCCGTGCTAAACTTTTCATCAGGTGCCTCCGCAGTTGTCATGGGTAGGTCGCGTTGCTTCCGGCCCCGGAGACAGCCGAGGCCTGGCTTGTGTGAAGAAGCAACTGCCACGTTACCTATACTAAACATTGAACTGTAGTCTCAATGAAATCAAGATCATTCATTGACATGCCCTTGAAAGGACCTTGAAACGACGTTGAAACGACGTTGAAACGACGTTGAAACGACCTTGATACTATCTTGCTGCCACGGAGGGGCAACGGTGCGGGTATGGCAGCGCCCGCGATTCTTCGCCGGGCATGGCGCTTGATTCCGGGCAACGACTTCTCGCACAATGGCGACGCACATGCTTGACCGCACACAACAGAACCCGACGGCAGAATAGCGAATGAGAACCTCCACCCGGCGAACCTTTCTGATCACCTCTGCCAGCGCGGCGGCAGCTTCCGCGATGAATCTCCCGGCGCGATTGCTCGCAGCGGATGCCCCCGCGCAGCCGCCTGTGCCTTCCTACCTCAAAGGCTACGAGAAGGCATACCTTGCCGATCCGCGCGCGGCGGCCCGACAGTGGTTCCGCGACGCGAAGTTCGGCCTCTTTATCCACTACGGCCTCTATTCGCTCGAAGGCCGGCACGAATGGCTGCAGTATCGCGAGAAGATTCCCGTGGCCGATTACGCCCGGCTCAAGGAGCGCTTCACGGCGGCCAAATTCGACGCCGACGCCATCGCGGACCTTGCCGTGGCTGCCGGCATGAGCTACGTGAACATCACGACCCGGCACCACGACAGCTTCTGCCTCTTCGGCTCGGCCCAGACCGACTTCCATGCCCGGAACAGCCCGGCCCGCCGGGATCTCATCCGCGAGCTGGCGGACGCTTGCCGGAAGAAGGGGCTTGGGCTCTGCCTCTACTACTCGCACGGCCGGGATTGGCGGCATCCCCACGCGCCAAACAACGACCGGTGGGGCGGCAGCGCACGGCCGGAATACGATCCGCCGGAGCCCTCCTATGCCACCGGCAAGAACCATGACTTGAACCGGTACCTCGACTTCATGACGGCCCAAATGACCGAACTGCTTACGGGCTACGGCCCGATTGCCGCCATCTGGCTCGACGGCATCGCAACGCCGCTCTCCGACAAGACCGCCACCCCCTGCCCCAAGCCGCCCCGTCAGCCGGACAATGCCCCGGAGTTCCGCTGCCGCGAGCTTTACGAACATATCCATCGGCTGCAGCCCCAGGTGCTCATCTCTTACAAGCAGGGCCTGCTGGGCTCCGAGGACTTCTTCGCGCCCGAGCATAAGGCGGTTGCCGTCACCGGCGACAAGCCGATGGAGATCTGCTCGACTTTGCAGGAAGGAAGCTGGGGCTACCATCATGATAAGCGGAATCTGACTACCGAAGAGGCCTGGGCCAAGCTTGTCGCCGCCCGCGCCGCCAACGCCAATCTGCTGCTCAACACCGGCCCCCTGCCCGACGGCTCGATTCCACCCCAGCACGCCCGGGTGCTGCGCGAAATCGGCGAGCGGATCCGCAAGCAGGGATTCTCCACCGCCTCCAGGCCACCCCTGCCGAAATAGGCGAGAGAGATGTTTCTGGCTGCGGCGCAAGCGGCTCTTGCTGCGCCGACGGCTTCGATCCCGATGACCCTATCACATTATGCATAAACACACTTCGCAGAGAAGTCCGTGCGGCCGCATCCTGGCCGTTCTGCTCCTTGCCTCCCACGCTGTCCTGGCGGATAAACCGCTGGGTGACCTGACCGGCCCCTGGGAGCTGGTGCTGGATGATCACCTGGTTGCATCGAAGGACGGCATCACGCGCACTTACCACCCGTTCAAGAAGCATCCCGGCAACCCCATCATCGTGTCAGACCAACCCTGGGAGGGGGGCATGATCCGGGTCAATGGGGTCCTGCCCAATGAAACCGGCAACGGCTACCGGATGTGGTACTCCTGCTGGGCACCCAGCAAGGATCCGGAGAAGGGCCATGCGCTTTACGCCCTGAGCCAGGACGGGTTGCGCTGGGACAAGCCCAAGCTGGGCCTGAATCCATGGATGGTCACCGGCTCGAAAGAGAACAACATCATTGACGGCGGCGGATGGGTCATGCACACCCCGGACGACCCCGACCCGGCGCGCCGCTACAAGTCCGTGGGGTCCAAGGCCAGCAACTACTACTTCAAGTTCTCGCCCGACGGCATCAATTGGAAATCAGGCTCCCGGGGCACGATTTTCAGCGCGGGCGACACCTGCCGCGTCATGTGGGATTCACTGGCAGGCAAGTATCGCGGTTTCGCCAAGATGAACGCAACGGTCGGGGGATTGCGCCGCCGCGCCGTGGGCTACAGCGAAGGGACGGGGGTCGAATCGTGGCCCGCCCTCCGCCTGGTGATGGCGCCCGATGACCTCGATGATCGCTGGGTTAAGCCCGGCTCGATCCAGCGCACTCATTTCTATGTTTGTCCGGTCGTGGCCTATCAAAACATGTATCTCGGCTTCCTGGCCATATTCCGGGCCGAGGATGAGGAGGGCTACTTCCACGGCCCGATCTTCGTTGAGCTGGTCACCAGCCGCGACGGTGTTCACTGGTTGCGGGAAGAGGGCGATCGTCCGCCTATTCTGGACTGCGGCCCGGCTCCCTCGTGGGACCATGGCATGATCAGCGTGGCTTCGTTGCTGGTTGTCGGGAACGAGATGCGCCTCTACTACGCCGGCTACGATGGAATGCACGACTACCTGCCGTTTCACGCGGCCATCGGCGTCGCCACGCTGCGCAAGGATGGCTTTGCGTCGCTCGACGGCGGGGACAACCCCGGCACCGTGACCACCAAGCGCCTGAAAGGTTTGCGCGGCAAACTTCGACTTAACTGCGAAGCCGGCGCCGGCCTGCTGCAAGTCGAGGTGCTCGATGCCAAAGGCGGCGTCCTGCCCGGTTACCGGAAGCAGGAATGCCACGAGCCTCGCGGCGACGGGGTGGACCAGGTTGTAACGTGGCTTGAGCACGATGAGCTGCCCGCCGGAGACGCGCCGCTGCGGCTGCGGTTCCATCTGAAGAACACCTCCCTCTATGCCTTCAAAGGCGACGGGCGGATCGAAGTCCTGGACGAACCCGCCCCGACGCCGATGGCCGCCCTCTTCACCTTCGAAGGCGACGGCGGCAAGAAGATACCCAACAAGCTTTCGGCCGACGGCAGCTACCGGCTGAACTTCCTTGGCACCAGCAAGGTTGATCGCGATCCCGCAAACGCAGCCTTCGGCAGCCAGTCGGTCGCCGTGGCCTCTCAATGGCGGCCCTTGAACACGCTCCAAGTCAGCGGCACCTCCAATGCCCTTGGCACGCGCTTCACGCTGGCGCTCATGGCCAAGAGCTCGGATAACCAGCCGGCCCGGCTGTTCAGCGCCTACAACGGCAACAAACCGGTGAACACCTCGGAGCTGGTCTTTGACTACGACCCCAGCGGCAAGCTGCTCGCGGGCCTGCGCTTGATCGCCAAGGGCATCCCCGTGATGTCCAGGCCGCTGAGCCTTGCGGACAAGAAGTATCACCATCTCGCAGTCACTTACGATGACGGCCACGTGCGGTTTTACGTGGACGGCGCAGACGCCGGCGAGGCCTGGCTTCCCAACGGCACCCCGGTGAAACTGGCGCGCGATCTTCGCCTCGGCGAGGATGCGGAGCTGGGCAGTGACGAACAGTTCTCCGGCAACATGGATGACATCCTGGTGCTGGGCCGTGTCCTGGCTGCCGAGGATATCAAGCTGCTGGCCCAGAAAGGCGCCGAGGTGTTCTTCGCCAAGGCCAGCCCCTCCAAGTGAATCGAGGCATTGCTCGAACCCAGAAGTCATGAACAGAGTTATCGTCCTATCCTCTGCCCTGCAGGTTCCGGTCACCCAGGGTATGAATCGTCAGCCCATCGAGCGACTTGCCCGGCGCTGAGAAGAAGAGACTCGCCACGTAGCCCACCAGCATGCAGGAGCCGACCGCCACGCTGGTAAACAGGAATACATTTGTGGCCGTGTAATTCTTCACGGCAAAGGTCACCACCACGCTCGCCACGAGCCCGATGGCGGCGCCGGGCGCATTCGCCCGACGCGTAAGCAACCCGAGGGCGAAGATGCCCGGAAAGCCGCCCCCCATTAAAGCCATCAGCGCCGCAAAGGTCTCCCACAGCGACTGAATGTTCATGCCGGCCATCACGGTGGCAATGGCCGTGGCCGATCCGCCCACCACTACCGTCGTGGCCCGCGCCAGCTTCATCCGCGTCGCCTCGGTGCTATCGGGCCGGAAAGGCATGAGGAAGTCCCTGACGACAATGGCCGCAATGGCGTTGACTGAGCCGCTGACGGTGGACATCGCTGCCGCGAAGATGCCCGCGATGATCAGGCCCACGATCCCGCGAGGCAGTTCGTTGCCCACAAAATACGGGAAGATGCTGTCGTTGGGCAGCCCCGGATCCAGCAGGCCGGGGTGCTGCCGGTAAAACACGAACAGGGCCGAGCCGATGAAGAAGAGCATGAGCGAGATCGGCAGATTGAGAACGCCTGCGAGCACCACGCTGTTCCGCGCCGCCTTCTCGTCCGGCGCGCTCAGCGCCCGCTGCATCAGCGCCTGGTCGCTCAACTGGAGGAACACGGTGGTCACGGACAGGCACGCGAACACCCAAACAGTGGGCCGCACCAAACTCCAGTCGAATAGAAACGACTTGAACTTGCCCTCGTTGTAAGCGGTTGAAACCAGCCCACCGAACCCGCCGGGAACATCGTGCGCGATCGTCACCACGGCGATGGCGATGGTTCCATACATCAGGGCGAACTGCAGCACATCCGTCCACACCACCGCCTTCATGCCGCCTTTGAGGCAATACACCACCGTCACCGCCCCCATCAGCAGGACGCTCACATAGACGTTCAGCCCCGTCACCGCCGAGAAGGCCATGGAGGGCAGCAGCATGACGATGCTCAGCCGCCCGCCGACCTGGCCCAGCACCATCAACGCCGCGCCCAGCAGGCGGATGGCACGACCGAACCGCCGTTCGAGGTATTCGAAGACCGTCGTGATGTTCAGCCGCCGGAACATGCGGATGAACAGGAAGCCCGCCACGACCACCGCCGCGCTTTGAAACACCGGCACCCCGATCAGCAGCCAATTGGAGGCATACCCTGTTGCCGGGTAGGCCATGAAGCTGATGCTGCTCATCGCGGTGGCCATGTAGCTGATTCCCAGCGCCCACCACTGCAGCCGTCCGCTGCCACGGAAATATTCGTCCGAGCTGGTCTTGCGCTTCGCGCACAGAAATCCGATCCATAGGTTGAGCCCGAAGTAGGCCGCCAGCATGGCGTAGTCGAGCCACGCCAACCCCCGCTTCGGGTGCACGATCGTTTCGGCGCGCAGCGTCAGCCCCTGGCTGCCCGTCTTCACCACGCGCAGCACGCCGCCCGGGCGCGACGCCATGGCGACAGTCTGCCCCTCAGCCGCAGGCATCGGGCTCCAGGTATCGGTGATGGTGTGGTAGGCCAGGAGCGGCTTTGCCGGGTTCGCCGTGGGATAAAGAAGATGCGATTGGCCCAGCGGAACCGGTGGTAGCGCGAGCAGCGCCTCGGGCGGACTCTTCCCCGCCAGCCACGCTCCACCTTTCCGACGCCAGAGCCGCACATCATCCTTGCTGTCCTGGCCCACGAGATACAGCCCGTCGCCTTGTGCGCCGAGCGACACGGCCCGCTTGAACTCCGGTGGCAGTGCGAGACTTTCGCCCGCCCCCCCATCCGCCTTGATCCTGGCGAAGAAGCCCTCGCCCATGTCTGTTTGTCCGGCAACGAATAGCTCGCCGCCACTCATCGTCAAGGCTGGCTTGGCGCAAGCGGCGGGCAGGGTCCCAACCCGGCTCCACTCCAGCCCTTTGCCTTCAATTCCAACCCGCCACACGCCGGCAGAGGGCTGATTCGAGATGCTGCCTCCGGCTGCGTAGGCGAAGCGCGCATCGCAGGCGATTCCACAATCCCCAAGATCACGCCCCCCGGCAATGGGGCTGGCGTCGCCGCCAACCGAAATAACAGAGGCGCTCCCTCCCGCCAGCAACACCACCTGCTCGCCAATGCGCAGCAAGCTCACCGGCGGCGAACCGGCCAGCGCCCGCTCGGATTCCAGCTTGAGCTGTGTTCCGGGCGGATGGCCGCCCTGCGCGCGACCGTCGGCAGCGAATGCCGTGGCGCAGATCGCCGCCACGACGAAACATACAAGACGAAGCATGCGCATGGGGCGGGGACGGCGACTATGCCACGTTGGTCGCATCCCTCAATTCGCCGATCTCCACAAAGCGCTTCTCGCGAAAGGAGCGGATGGCAGCAGCGCAGATCTCGACCGCTTGCACCGCATCCGCAACCGGGCTGACCGGCGCGGGGCGCAACCCGCGAATCTCCTCCACGAACGCTCCCAGCATCCGGGCGTGCCCTTTGTCCGGCTCCGCGACCCCGATCCAGTCGGCGTTCCCTGCCCGCAGGCTCTCCTCGCGGGCGGCCTCCTTCTTCTCCAACCATCCCGCCAGCCCCCCCTGCGCGCCAAGGTTCGGGTAGCGGTCATTCAGCAATGGATAAGTCTTGCGCCCCGGCACCCCTGCAATGCCGGCAGTGCGGACTTCCAGCATGTGATCCACGATGACCGCCCCGCCCTGCCCGAACGCCTCCAGCAGCTCCTTCGGATAGCCAAAGGTGCCGTTCCCGCTCATGAAGATGCTCCCGATTCCGCCGCCCTCAAACTCGATCACCGTGGCGTGGTTCAGCACCCCGCTGCTCACCACTCCCACCCGCTTCGGCTTCGCGTCCATAAACCAGCAGGCCAGGTCCGCAAAATGCGTCATCTCGCTCAGCAACAGCCCATATTCGGCATTGCCCCCCTGCAAATGCACCGCCTTCCAACTCATCCAGTCGTCGTTGATGCGGATGGAAACCGCCGGCATCTGTTCTTCGCCGCCAATGACGCCGCGCACCTGCTCCCAGCCCGGACGACGGAAGCGCCATGGACAGGGCTCGGGTTGGGTCATGTGCTGACGGAATAGTGCCCGAGCCTCCGCCATGGCCGGGGAACAGCGCCGGTTGTGCCCGACACAAAACGGCAAGGCTGCGGCGGCAACCATGTCCCGGACCTGCCGCGCCTCGGACAACGTGGCCGCCAGCGGCTTCTCCGTCAGAACCGGCTTACGCGCCGCTATGGCCGCTTCATAAACCGGAATGCGGAAATGCTCCGTCGTGGCCACCACCAGCAGATCCACCTCCGGGTCGGCCACGGCGACCCGGTAATCCGCCGTCGTCTTCAGGCCCGGATGCCCGGCCTGCAACGCCCGCAGAACTCCATCA
>JAPLUA010000223.1 GCA_026397855.1 Verrucomicrobiota bacterium
TCCGGCTCGAAGTAGCCGGTGCAAAGCTGGCAATAGCCGCAGATCGCGTAGGCGTGGACGCACTTCACGGCCGATTGCTCCAGCACGCAAGCGGTCGCGCAGTTGCCGCAGCGCACGCATTTCTGGGGGTCAATCTGCCATACCGTGCCCTTGGCCGAGCTGCGGCTCGCCATCACGCCTACCAGCCCGCCCAGCCCCGTCAGCGCAGCCGCCCGCGCGCCATCGCGCAGGAATTGGCGTCGGCTGACATTGGGTTCCGGCCTGGGGTCCATGGCATTATCCCTGTGCGCCGGCACGAGTGCCGGAAGCCGCAGGCGATTCCTTCTTTCGGGCCATGATGCGGACGTTCGACTCGACCACGTCGAGAATGTAAACCCGCCCGCTGGAATCCACCGCCGCATCCAGGCCGCCGGTGGTGCAGTCCGACGGGGAACACTTCTGCCAATTCTCAGAGAATGATTCCGTCCCCGCGACCACGCACTCAAAGGCGCCCTCCTTCGAGTAGATCTTGACCCGGGGCAATCCCTTCTCACAGGTGACGTAACGGCCGTCCGGCAGCAGCGCCAGGCCCACCGGGTTGCAGCAGCCGCAGAAACCCTCGATGGCTGCGGATGGCTTGCCCCAGAAGAACTCCAGGTCGCCGTCAAAGGTGTAGGCCTCGATGCGGTGCCTCCCGGGATTATTGACCCGCAGCAGGCCGTCGCGGGCCAGCTTCACATCGAGGTAGGGGCTGGGCACGACCAGTCCCGGGCTGTTGCGATCCTTGTTCTTCTCGCCGATGCGCCCAACCAGCTTGCCGCTCCGGTCGTAGCGCAGGATGACGCGGTTGCCCGCGTCGGCTGCGAACACGTCCTTGTCGCTGACGGCCAATCCCGAGAGCCAGCTTTTCTTGCCAAGGGATTCCCAGGCTGCCACCCGCTGGCCCTTGCGATCGAACACCTCGATGTGGTCGCGCACCCCGGCATAAACTGTCCCATCCCCTGCCACAGCAACGCAGCGCGCCGGGCCCGGCAGCGCAAGCTCGTTGACCCGGGCTCCTTCACGATCCACCACGCTCACGTAGTTCCCGGCGGCGATGTAAAGGCGGTCATCCGGCCCGGCGGCAATCCGGTGCGGCTCCGGGTAGGGGCTCCGGAACTGGCCGGCCTGCTCATATTGAATGAGCTTGGGATCGGTCTTGCGGAGCCGGCCGACATCGTAGGCAAAGGGATTGGCGTCCTTGCCCGAACTGGCTGCGCGCGCCAACGACCCCGAAGAGGCGGCCACAATGCCGCCCACGACGAGGATTCCGGCATCCTGCGCGCTGGCCTTGATGAATTGGCGCCGGGTGATGGTTTGCTTTCGGTTTCCCATGGTCAGCCTCTGGTTCGGGCGCGCCTGGCGGAAAGCGCCTGCGGGAGGCCGCAGCCGGCGAAAAGCCCGCAGCCGCCGCATACGCCGCGATTCATGCAGCGCCGGCCGGCCGGCGTCCACGGGCGCGCTGCCAGCCCGGACACTGCCGCGACCAGCGTCAGCAGGCCGTAACGCGCCGCAGCGCGAAAGAACTCGCGCCGGCTTTCAACCTCTACAGGCGAAACTTGCATAGCACAGTGGTTGAATGATAACGCCAACAGCCTCGCCCGCGACAACAAAAGCGGCTACAAGCGTTTTGCCAATTGCCAACCCTTTTTTGTCTGCCAGATGGCTGGAAATGGCAGGTGCCGGGTCCCATTCCTGGCTTGCCATACGCCAGCCGCCCTTGGCAACACCCATCCTCCCGTGCCGCCTGAGCCCGACAGGCATAGCCCAGGATCCAAGGGGGTTCGCAAGGTTGATAAAGGGATACCACCCACCTCTGCCCTCTGGCTTACCACTGTCTTACTGCTGTCTTACCACTGGGGGGTCGTTACTTACCGCGACGGGCGCAACTCACAGTTTCCGACAACGTGTAAGAATGCGAAGGGAGCGCGGACATTCTTGTCCGCCTCGGCCGCGTTGGCAAGCCCCGGGCGGACAAGAATGTCCGCGCCCCGATAACATGAGGTGCGCCCTGCCGCGACTTTCTAAAGTCTCGCGGATTGACTTACCTCCGGAGATTCCCTAGCTTCCGGTCCCTATGAATAATTCGGGCCCGGCCAGCCTCACCCCGCCGGAAATCAAGCGGGGGGAAATCGCTATTCTGCTGTCCACGCGCGGCCGGCCAGACATGCTGCTGGAGGTGTTCGAGTCCCTGCGGGCCACCACGCTGCGGAAGGACAAGGTGGCGCTCTGGCTTTACGTGGATGAGGACGACGCCGTGACGCGCAAGGCGATAGACGGCGGGAAGTTCCCGGATCTCGGTTTCCCCGTGCATTGGCACATCGGGCCGCGGACGCCGGACTGGGGGCGCACCTATCAGACGCTGTGGACCGCGCTGGGGCGAACGTCGGAGGTCTATATGATCGCCAACGACGATGTGCGCTTCGAGACGCAGGGCTGGGACGATGTGCTGCGCACGGAGGTGGCCAAGTATCCGGACGGCATCCTGCTGGCATGCCCCTACGACCCGGTGGCGCCGGCGATAGCGACTTTCCCGATCATCGGCTGGGGCTGGCTGAACACAATGGGCCGCGTGTACGCGGGTTACTTTCATTATTGGTATGACGACAAGTGGGTGGACGAGATCGGGCGCATGGTGGACCGCTACATCAACATCCCCATGCTGCTATCCCCGATCCGGGGCAAAGGGCGGACGCAGCGCATGCGTTGCCTGCCGTTCTGGACGAGGTTCTTCCAACTGACCCAAACTGATTAACGCCATGTATCCCAAGGACGAAAAAGCCCGCGCCGCCGCGATGGCCAAGATGGAAGAGGTGGCCGCCGGCTTCAAAAAGGAAGAGGACACCTTCTCGGATGTGTATTCCACGTTCCAGGAGGAACGCCACACCGCCATGTCTCCCGAGGAGCGGGATCGGTTCAGCCCCCTTTACTTCAAGCAGGAGGCGCACGCGGTCGCGCGGCTGCTCGGCATCGCGCAACAGTTCTTCGACAAGAAGGACTACGCCGAGGCGCTGAAGTACCTCGAGGCGACGCAGCTCGCCGACATCCGCGCCCGGCCTGCGCAGGAGATGATGGTCCAGTGCCTGCGCGCCCTGGGCCGCAACTCGGAAGCGGACCAGATCGCCAGGGATGCAATCCTGGCCTGGCCGAGATTGAGCGTCATGCGGCGGTTTTTCCGGTTCCTCGGCATGGTGGCCAACGAGGCCAAGGGGCTGCTGGTCGGTCTCACCTCCAAAGGAAAGCGCGATCCGAATAAAAAGCTGGGCTGAGCCGCAGGACGCTCTACAAGCCGGTGGGATGGTCCAGGAAAGACCACGGCAGCCTGAATTTGGCCGAGAGGCAGGCTGCCAGCGCCTTGACGCCGAAAGTCTCGGTCGCATAATGCCCGCCGTACAGGACGTTCACGCCCAGTTCTTCCGCCAGGACGTAGGTCCAATGCGGCCCCTCGCCGGTAATAAAGGTGTCCACCCCTTCGCCGGCCGCCCTTTTCAAATCACCCCCGGCGCCGCCGCTGACCACGCCGATGCGCCGGCAGGTTTCCGGGCCGGCTGGAATCACCCGGGGCATCGCGCCAACCGCCTTTTGCAGCCTCGCCGCAAGACTTGCGCGGCTGATTGCGGCATTGGCCTGAAAGCCAAGGAACTGGCCGTGGTCGAAGAAGAACGGGCGCAGCTTTCGCAGCCCCAGGGCCGCGCAGAGAAGGGCGTTGTTGCCCAGCCGGGGATGGGCGTCGAGCGGAAGATGCGAGCTATAGACCGCCAGGTTGTGTTGGACCAGGAAACGCATCAATTCGTAGCGCTTGCCCGTCCACGGGTGGGTCGGGCCCCAAAACAGGCCGTGATGCACGAGCAGCAGGTCCGCGCCGGCCGCCGCCGCCAGCCGCGCAGTTGCCAGGCTCGCATCCACCGCCGCGGCGATGCGCGTTACCTTGCCGCTGTTCTCGACCTGCAGGCCGTTGGCAGCCCGCTCGTAGTCCTGAACTTCCGCCGTGCGCAGCAACCGGTCGCTATACCGCGTGATGGCGGTGAGGGTGGTATCTGACATGCGATGATGAAAACAAATGGCGGAGTGTCTGCAAAGGGGGAAGTGGGGGGCGTGAAACGTGATGCGTGAAACGTGAGCTGTCACGCATCACGCATCACGCATCACGCTCCACCTCCCATGAAAATAATTTGAACACGCCTATTGAATTCCCCGGGCAGAGTTTTATAGTGCGGATCGTTCTGAAGTAACGGAAATGAGCAACTCAACTGACGGAAGTGGGCCCTGGGATATCCAGGCCGCTCGAAACCTGTACAACATTCATCGTTGGGGGGCCGAGTATTTTGACATCAACGAGGCCGGCCACGTTGTCGCCAAGCCGTTGCGCGACGCCGGGGCCTCCGTGGATTTGACGGATGTCATCGAGGAAGCCAGGGCGCGAGGCCTGAAGTTCCCGGTGCTGATCCGCTTCCAGGACATCCTGCGGCACCGCGTGGAGTGCCTGAACCTGGCTTTCCGCAACTCCATCGCCGAGTTCAACTACCAGGGCAGGTACCGGGGCGTTTTCCCCATCAAGGTGAACCAGTTGCGGGAGGTGGTGGAGGAAATCCTCGACGCCGGGAAGCCGTTCGATTTCGGGTTGGAGGTCGGCAGCAAGCCGGAGCTGTTTGCCGGGCTGGCGATGCAGAGCCAAGTGGGCAGCCTGATCGTCTGCAACGGTTACAAGGACGCGAGCTTCATCCGCATGGCGCTGCTGGGCACCAAGCTCAACAAGAAGGTCATCATGGTCGTCGAGAAGCTCGAGGAGCTGCGGCAGATCATCGCCATCTCCAAGCAGTTCGGCCTGGAGCCGCTCATCGGCGTCCGGGCGCGGCTGCTGAGCCGGGGTGCCGGTAAATGGGCCGAGAGCGGCGGCGAGAATGCCAAGTTCGGCCTGAGCACGGCGGAGCTGCTCGCGGCGGCGGAGATGCTCAAGGCGGAAAACCTGGGGCATTGCTTCAAGCTGCTGCACTTCCACATCGGCTCGCAGGTGCCGGATATTCTCATCGTCAAGAAGGCGGTCCAGGAAGCCTCGCGGGTTTACGCAAAGCTTTACAAGATGGGGTTCCAGATCGAGTACCTGGATGTGGGGGGCGGCCTGGGAGTGGATTACGACGGCAGCCGGTCCGCCTTTGACAGCTCCACCAACTACACCCTCCAGGAATACACCAACGACATCGTCTATTACATCGCCGATGTCTGCAACACCGAGAAGGTTCCGCACCCTGACATCATCAGCGAGAGCGGCCGGGCGATCGTGGCCCACCACAGCGTGCTCATCGTCGAGGTCTTCGGCGCCATTGAGAAGACGCGGCCGCCGCAGTTCTTCCAATACGGCGACAACGAGCCTCCGCTGGTGAAGGAGCTGCTGGACATCCAGAAGAACCTGCCGAAGCTGAACAAGCTCGAGGCCTATCACGACGCGCTGGAGCGCAAGGAGGATGCCCAGCACATGTTCACGCTGGGGATGATGGATCTGCCTGAAAAGGCCAAGATCGAGAACCTTTACTGGGAGATCAGCCGTGCGGTGGTCGAGAGCTTCAAGGGCCAGGCCTATGTGCCCGAGGAAATCCGCAAGCTCGAGGACAGCCTGTGCGACCAGTATCTCTGCAACTTCTCGGTTTTCCAGTCCCTGCTCGATCACTGGGCGCTCGGCCAGCTGTTCCCGATCATGCCGGTCAGCCGGCTTGGCGAGCGGCCGACCCGGGAGGCTACGCTCGTGGACATCACGTGCGACTCCGACGGCCAGGTCAACAAGTTCATCGACCTTCGGGATGTGCGCGACACCCTGCCGCTGCACTCCCTCAACACCAATGGAAACGGCCATCTCGAGCCCTACTACATCGGCTTCTTCCTCATGGGCGCCTACCAGGACATCATGGGCGACCTCCACAATCTCTTCGGGCGCGTCAACGAGGTCCACGTCTTCCTCGATCCCGACGAGCCGGCCGGCTATTACGTCGAGGAGATTATCGAGGGCAGCACCATCGTCCAGTGCCTTGCCTCGGTGCAATATGATGAGAATGAGCTGAAGCGCCAGATGAAGGCGCAGATTGACGAGGCCATCAAATCGGACCGCATGAAGCCCTCCGAAGCGATGCGGCTGCTCGATGATTACGAGCGCGGGCTCCGGGAGTACACCTACCTCAGCTTTTGAGGCAACCCTGCCGGCCGACCCGCGTCACGGCAAAAGCAACCCATGACGAAGGAAACCCGAACGCCGACCGCCCGCAGCACACACGGCTCCAGTCCCGGCGCCGCGCACGCTTTACGCTTCACGTTTCAAGCTGATTGCCCCAATGCCTGAACCCGTCCCCAACGCGGAACTGCTGCGGTCGCTCGGCCGGCTCGTGCGCGGGCTATCGGCCTTGTTCTGGGGGCTCCCGATCGCCCTGCTGGCCTGCTTCTACGTGGTCAGGGGCGAGGGGCTGAGACCCTTCGGAGTCGGGCCGCCGCTGCTGACGACGGGCTTGCTCGCCTTCGGGCTTTGGCAGTTGGGCGACTTCCAGAAGCAGGAGCGGGTGTGGCGCGCCGCCTTGGATCGCGCAAGGCTGCTCAGCCTGGTGAACCTCTTCCTCAGCCCGTTTCTCTATTGGTGGAACAAGATACCCGCGAACGAGTTCTTCTTCACGATGGTGCTGCTGCTGACTTTCTCGGCCCTGCTTTTCCTGGCCAGCCTCAACCTGGTGCTGCGGCGCCTGGGCGCCATGCTGCCCGACGAGGGGCTGCGGCTCGAAACGCGGCAGTTCACCGCCCTGAACCTCAACCTGCTCTTCGTCACCTTCCTGGTCGCCGCGACTTACCTGCTGCTGGGCCAGTTCCGCGCCCTGCCGCCCTGGCTGGGGATCATAATGGGTCTGCT
The DNA here is from genome assembly GCA_026397855.1 of Verrucomicrobiota bacterium. Classification (GTDB taxonomy): domain Bacteria; phylum Verrucomicrobiota; class Verrucomicrobiia; order Limisphaerales; family UBA8199; genus JAPLUA01. Next base: position 6,902 of record JAPLUA010000223.1, read on the forward strand.
GGACCAGGGCAGCTTCTGGTTTCTCATCCTGCTGGTCCTGCTCCCCCTGGCGATGACCATGGCCCTGCTCTGGAAGACCAAGGAGGTCATCCTCGATAATGTCTTCGGCGGCCACCCGCCAGGGTGAAGCCACGGAGCCGGGGCGGCCGGATGCCGGCTGAATTGCTCAGTTCGGCAGCCGATACCAATTGTCCCGCTGACGTGGCTCGTAGCCGAGCTCCCCGATCAACCGGTGCATGTCGGCGACGCTCATGCGGAAGGATGCGCCGGCCCGGGACACGACGTTTTCCTCGATCATGATGCTGCCGAGGTCGTTTGCGCCGAACTTCAGGGCCACCTGGCCGATCTCCTGCCCCTGGGTCACCCACGAGCTTTGGACGCTCGGGAAGTTGTCGAGGTAGATGCGCGCCAGCGCCTGCGTGCGCAAATACTCGTGCGCCCCGATCGTCGGCGCGTGCAGCCTGGTGTGCTCGGCCTGGAAGGTCCAGCCGATGAACGCGGTAAACCCTTTCGACCTGTCCTGCTGCGCGCGCACGCGCTCCAAATGCTCCACCCGGTCCTCCACCGTCTCGACATGCCCGAACATCATGGTGGCGGATGAGCTCAAGCCGAGCCGGTGCGCCACATCCATCACCCCCAGCCAGTCGTCGCTCATTGCCTTGAGCGGCGAAATGCGCTCCCGCACGCGGTCCACCAGGATTTCCCCGCCGCCGCCCGGAATCGAGCCCAGGCCCGCGGCCTTGAAGTCGGCGATGATCTTCTCGACCGGCTCGTTGAACACCTCCCGGAAGTGGACAAACTCGCTCGGGCTGAAGCCGTGGACGTTGATCTGCGGGAACCGGTCCCGGATATGGGCCAGCAGGTCCAGATACCATTGCTTGGTGAGCTTGGGGTGATGACCGCCTTGCAGCAGGATTTGCGTCCCGCCCAGCGCGAGGGTCTCCTCGATCTTTCCGTCCAGCTCCTCGAACGTGATCACGTAGGCGTCGGCGTCCTTCTCCGTGCGGTAGAAAGCGCAGAACTTGCAATACACGTTGCAGATGTTCGTGTAGTTGATATTGCGGTCAACGATGTAGGTGACGATCTCATTGCCGCGCCCGTCGTAGGCTGAGGCGCGGGCAAGCTGGCGCCGGCGATCTGCCAGCGCACCCAGCTCCTCGAGCGGCAGATCATACAGCCGCCGGGCCTCAGCCGAACTCACGCGACGGCCGTTCCAGACCTGCTGCAGCAGATCATCCAATGCGGAATCGTAAATCACGCCTGCAAACTAGTGCAGCCTCCCTGTCCTTACAACCAGGGAGTGGCAGTGATGCCGGAGGCATCTCAGCCATTAGCCGGTGGTTGAGCGAGGCACGAGCGATACCAC